>JAFBAJ010000109.1 GCA_019247865.1 Acidobacteriota bacterium | reverse complement strand
CGACCGGCACAGCCGCGCCGAGATACGTCTCCACAAAGTGCAGTACTCGACCGCCGCGGGCGCGTTCATACGCGTCTTTCTGAACGAGCCGGACGCGGATGTCGGGACGCCGACCAGAGGCAACGACCATTTCGTGACGCAGATCGCAACCTTTTCGGGCGAGTGCATCGGCGGCCCAGGCCACTGCGACGTGCCGACCGAAGAGCGGCGCAAGTTCGACCTGCGCCCGCGCCACCGCAAGACGCCGGGCAACTTCCACATCGACGCGACCGAGACGATTAGCAAGCTCAAGGCGCAGGGCGAGACAGATTTTCACATCAATCTCGTCGTGCTCGACATCGACGGCACGCCGAAACCGAACGCGCTCTGGCTCGATGCCGTTTCGCTCAACTTCAAAGACTAAGAATAAGCCACAGAGAACACAGAGTGCACAGAGACACGGAGCAACAGAAGCAGTTGAAAGAGATGCTAAATGAAATGCCTTTCTTAGTCTCTGTGCCTCTGTGTCTCTGTGGCTAATTTTATCTTTTCAGGAGATATGTCATGACCTTTAAGATTCATCCCGCCATCGGCATCGCGCGCGTCGGCAATAGCCCCAACAGTTTTTATCTCTCGCCCGAAGAGGCCGGGCAGTTGCCGATTGATTGCGACGCGGACGGCAACGCCCTGCTCAATTCAGACGGCATGGAGCAGTCGATCACCAATTTCAAGGACGGGCAGGGGCGCGTCCGGCGACAGGCCGCGCGCTTTCGCGTCTATGCCTATGACGACGACGGGCACAACGGCAAAGAGGTCGAGATCGGGCAGACGATCTCCATCGTCAATCCCAAGACGGGGCAGCTCATGACCGGCGAGGTGGCGGACATCGAATGGACTGTTTATCTCGCCAACAAAAAGGCGTGCTGGTACGCGTTCAAAGAGACGGATGGCGAGCACGGCTATGCGCCAGATCATCCGTTGCGCAACGCTGACATCACGGGCGATGACGCGCGCCAGCAGCTCATCATCGATCCGGGGCCGCAGACCGTCTCTTACAATGACAAGAAACAGCGCACGGCGCAGTTCGACAACAGCGGCAATCCTGGCTACACGCAATCGTTCCCGCCGCCGCTCACCCCCAACTCCATCGACACGCTCGGCGAGCTCAAGGTCACGCTGCAGAACAAGCACAATCGCCTGCTCGTGCTCGGCGGGTTCGGCAACTCCGGCTCGATGCTGACGGGCTTCGGGCAGCCTGTGATTACGGAGTACGCCAACAACGACGGCTGGTTCGACGACATCTCGGACGGCCCGGTCATGGCGCGCATCAAGTACAAGGTGCTGGCCGAAGACGGGAGGCCGCGCGACCCTGCGACGAAAGAGTTCATGTATGCCAACGTCGAGACCAACGCGTGGATCCTCGTCGGTTATCCGCGCTATGTGCCGCAGATCCTCGACATCATCACGATGGACGAGCTGGTCTACGATGTGGCGGTGCGCGAGTTCGGCTACGACACGTACCTCTACGGCGTTGCTCCTTTCAACGGCGCGCAGCCGCCGCCCGATCCGACCAATGCTGACGCGCTCGCACTCTGGCGGCAGCAGGCCGAGTGGAACAACGACTACTACCCGTACTTCTGGCGCGACATCTGGCCGCTCCTGCGGCGTCCGTTCCAGTTCCAGTACGTGATGGATTTCGACGCGATGACCGGGGGCGACCCGCACGAGACCGGCGCGGGGCTCGGAGGCAATTTCGACCCGAACCTGATCTCGGTTCCGCCTTATGAAGGAGAAGACCCGGAGCTGCGCACGAAGCGTCGCGTCTGGCGGATGCATATCTGGAGCGTGCTGCGCAAGCCCGGACAGGAGAACCAGTGGCAGCTCACGCCCGACCCGCTCAACCCGCAGTTCAAGCCGGTCGGGATGCCTTATCTGTGCGGCGACAATCCGCTCTCGAACACTGCTGCCTCCAAGTTCCTGTGCCTGACGGACACGCAGCTTTTTCTCCTGCGCCAATGGACGCTGGGGAAATTCATCAACGAGCAGTCCGAGGACATACAGACGACTCCGCCGGAGACGGCTTCCAGGACCGGAACGGATCTGGATCGCGGCGTGTTGAGCAATCTGCTGGGCGGAGCGTTCTGTCCCGGCGGCGAAACAAGCTGGATCATGCGCAACCCGGCGATTTACTCAGAGCCTTATCGCATCAATCTCAGCTCCGCTTTCCATCTCACGGAGCTGAGCGCGTCGAGCCCGCGACAGCCGCTCAACCCCGGCTTACAACCTCTGAGCCAGACCGGAGATTTAGCCACCGGCCTGGAGCCGGGCGACATCACGAAGTACAGCGCGTGCCCCTGGCAGGCGGATTTCAACGAATGCACCACGAATGAAACTGACATCACCTACGAGGACTGGAACGAACTCTATCTGAACACGACCGGCGACCCAGCGCAGGATGTGCAACAGCTCACCTACTGGTGGCCCGCGCATCGTCCCGTGACGGTCAACAACATTCCGTGGACCAACGTGCCGCAGACGGATCAGGGCGATCTGATGATGGTCACAGCGTGGAGCGAGCAGAGCTTTGTCCTCAATCAGGGCACGGCTGAGAACCCGAACTTCAACATGGTCGAGCCGGACAAGCCATAAAAGCATGGTCTTTGGTGTTAGGTCTTTGGTCTTTGATGTTTCACTCAAGCTTGAGTTGCGTGCAAAGACCCAAGACCCAAGACCAAAGACCGTTTTTAAGGAGATGAAGATGAGCGACGAACCGAACAACGGCGTGCTGGTCGGCAACTGGACGTATCGCAGCTTTCTGAACGACCCGGACCTGTCGACGCAATTTAACGATCTCGAATTCGGCAGAGGGACGATCACCATCCAGGCTTCTGCGATGAACGAGTTTCGCGGCGCCATCGGCGGCCCCGGCTGGCAGTTACAGCTCAAGGGCTCGACGACCTACGGCAATCCCTTCACGGTCAGGTTTCAGGGGACGGGCGTCGTCGGTGGCGAAGAGTGGATCTACGATTACGTCGGCTACGTCGTGCGCCCCTGGCCGAACGGGATAGACCAGCGCGCGGCCATCGTCGGCTCCATCGTCCGCACGATTCCGCACGCGAGCGGCTCCGGCGGCACGGCCCCGGCCGGCGTCGTCTGCTCCTTCATCGCAGTCAGACAGGACGATCCCGATTCATGATGCTAAGAAAAGAAATTTCACGCAAAGGCGCAAAGACGCAAAGAAAAGCATTCAAGACAAATTAGCTCTCAAAACCTTTGCGTCTTTGCGCCTTTGCGTGAACCGTTTTATGCCTGACGTGACCGAAACTTTCGATGTCGTGATCCTCGGCGGCGGCCCGGCTGGAGCGGCGACGGCGCTCTCTCTGCGCGAGCACAATCCGGCGCTGTCTCTCGCCATCATCGAAAGCTCCGCCTACGAACGGCCGCGCATCGGCGAGACGCTGCCGCCCAACGCCGAGCCGCTGCTCAGGCAGTTGGGAATCTGGGAGAGCTTTCTGCAGGAGGAGCACGCGGCGGCCTACGGGACGTGCTCGACCTGGGGCAGCGCAGAGCTGCTGGGCAACGACTTCTTCTATCAACCCTACAATCGCGGCTGGCATCTCGACCGCAGGCGTTTCGATGCACTGCTCGTGCGCGAGGCAGAAAAGCGCGGCGTCGCTCTGCGCACGAACGCCGTGCTGCAAAGCTCCGAACGGCACGGTTCAGACCTCTGGCGACTGACGATCAACTCCGCCGGGCAGGAGATGTTGCTGCAAGCCTCTTTCGTCGTTGACGCGACCGGACGGCGCGCGCTCTTCGCCACACAGCGCGGCGTCAGAAAGATCGTGCTCGATCACCTGCTCGGCGTCTTTCTCTTCTTCGGCTCGGCCGCGCGTGCGAACGATCAAACGCTGGTCGAGGCCTGGGCAGAGGGCTGGTGGTATTCCGCGCTCCTGCCGGACGCGTGCCTCGTCGCGGCCTGCATGACGGACGGCGACATCGTGAAAAAGCTTCGTCTGAAATCCGCCGCCAACTGGTTCGAGCGTGTGCAGGAGACTCTTTATACGAAGCAACGCCTGACGGCGGCCGTGCCGCTCGGCGAGCCGTCCGTGCATGCTGCACACACACAGCGGCTCGAACGCGTGACGGGCGCAGGCTGGCTGGCCGCAGGCGACGCGGCGAGCGTCTTCGACCCGCTCTCTTCGCAGGGCATCACGAAGGCTCTGCGCTCCGGGCTCTGGGCCTCTTACGCGATCTGCGATCACTTCAAGGGCACGCGCGCGGGGCTCGAAAAATACGAGACGCTCATCGCGCGCGAGTTCAAAGGGTATCTGGCGACGCGCGCCGAATACTACGGACAGGAACGGCGCTGGCACGGCTCTCCCTTCTGGCAGCGCAGGCATGAAGCGAAGGATTTATTCACTTAAAATTTTTGGAAAGGAATCATTTCATGACGCAGGAAGGCGGAACTTTTCAGATCGGTATTGCGATTTACGAGGGCGTGGATTTGCTCGACGTGGCAGCGCCGTATGAGGTTTTTAACTGGATGAAAGAGAGCTTGAAGGGAAAGAGAGATGTCAGTGTGAAGTTGCTGGCGGCCGAGAGCAAGGTCGTCGGAACCAGAGACAAGTTGCCCCTGACGCCGCAGATGATCTTTCATGACGCGCCGCAGCTCGACCTGCTCTGGGTTCCGGGCGGGAGCCCCGGCGCTTTAGGGAGAATGATGCAGGACGCCGTCTATCAGGGCTTCATTAAGGAGCAGGCGGTGCAGGCGACCTACGTCGTCTCTGTCTGCGAGGGCGCGCTGATCCTCGCCGCAGCGGGACTGCTCGACGGCTTCAAGGTCACCACGCACTGGGCCTTCATTCCGTGCCTCAAGCCTTATCGAAAGATCAAGGTCGCCAAACGCTACCCGCGCTTCGTGGTCAATAAGTACAAGGACCAAGAGAAGCGCACGCGTTACGTGGTGACGGGCGGCGGCATCTCTTCGGGCCTCGACGAATCGCTGGAGCTGGTCAAGCTCATCGCCGGCAAAGACGTGGCCGAAAGCGTGCAGGTCACCACACAGTATTTTCCGAAACCGCCGGTCAAAGGAAAGCTCCAACGCGCCAAGACCTGCCCTCCGCTGACCGACGACGCCGGTTAAGCCCAGACGCCCGGAATCGCCGTCGCGCAGTTCGGACAGAGCCCCGCGAGCGTGACCTTCATCTGTTTGATGAGGTAGCCGTAACGCTCTATCAACAGCTCATCGCACGCGTGGCAGTAGGTGTTCTCCCAGCGCCCGACGCGTCCCGGCAGATTCCCCGCGTAGATGTAGCGCAGGCCCGCCTCGCGCCCGATCTCGCAGGCGCGTATCAACTGCTCTGCGGTCGTGTTCGCGTTCTCCTGCATCCGGTAGTCCTGATGAAACGCAGTCACGTGCCACGGGATGTCCGGCGAAACTGAAGCGATGAAGTCGGCCGCGCGCCGCAGCTCGTCCAACGAATCGTTGAAGCCCGGAATGACGAGCGTCACCAGCTCTTCCCAGAACCCGCGCTCGTGAACCATCCTCACGGTCTCCAGAATATTGTCCACCACGCCTCCGAGCTGGCGATAGTTGCGATCCGACATTGACTTCAAATCGATCTTGTAACAGTCCGTCCACGGCCGTATGTAATCCAGGACCTGCGGCGTCGCGTTGCCGTTCGAGATGAATGCTGTTTTGAATCCGGCGGGCTTTGCTTTCTTAAAAACCTCCACGGCCCACTCGGCCGTAATCAACGGCTCGTTATAACTCGTCCCCACCATCCGCGCCCCATAAGCCTTCGCCATCGCCACCAACCGCTCCGCCGTCACGATCTTAGGCGATGTCCCCGCAGCATCATCACGCAGAGCTTGGGAGGTCATCCAATTCTGGCAATTGAGGCAGTGCAGGTCGCAGCCGAGCATGCCGAAGGTGAGGGTGTCGGAGCCGGGGAGGGCGTGGAAGAAGGGTTTCTTTTCGGTCGGGTCGCAGGCGAGCGCGGCGACGTAGTTGAGGGGGACGCGCAAGATGCTGCGCTCGTTGAAGCGCACTTTGCAGATGCCGCGCTTGCCTTCGTGGATCAGGCAGCGATGGCCGCAGGCGTAGCAGCGCAGAGATCCGTTCTCCAGATGCTCCGTCAGTTCGGCCGCGCCTTCCGCGGTCAACTCGTCCAACACTTCGGCCAG
>JAFBAJ010000269.1 GCA_019247865.1 Acidobacteriota bacterium | reverse complement strand
TGTACCAGCGCGAGTCTCCCTCTTCCTGCCGGAAATTGATGGTCAACTGCGGGTTGGTCTTGCCCGGAACCATTTCGATGAGCCACTGGCCGGTGTAGGCTTTCTGCTGCGCCATCAGCGCCGCCGTCAGCGCGTGCCGTCTCTGCGCGCCGATGGAAGAGATGAAGAGCACGCACAGGAGGATGGCTCCGGCCGCGCCCCAGCGCCAAGCCGTCATGTGCGGGAGCCGCGCGCGAAAGCGATTCATTCTGCCGTCTGTGTTGGAAGTCTGATTCATGATGACACCTCGTTAATTATCGAATCCCCGAATCCGCATCTCGACCAGCTCCTCGATGGACAGGTCCTTGAGGCCGCGCGCCCGCATCTTCTCGATGAAAGCGATGGTCACACCGTGTATGCGCATCTCGACCAGCTCTTCGACGGACGGATGATCGTAGCCGCGCGATTTGAGGTCACGGATGAAGTCGGTCGTGACGTTGTGAATCCGCATTGCGACCAGCTCGTCGACCGGGACGCGGTTGTAGCCGAGCGCGCCCAGCTCTTTGACAAACTCCGGCGTCACGCCGTGAATACGCATCGCGACCAGGTCTTCGACCGTCGGATTCTCGTAACCGAGCGCACGCATCTCGCGTATGACATCCATCGTCACGCCGTGAATCCGCATGGCGACGAGGTCTTCGCTCGTCTGCTGCCGGTAGCCGTTGGCGTTGAGCTCTTCGATGAACTCGATGGTCACGCCGTGAATCCGCATCGCAACCAGACTCTCCGTGTCGAGATGATCGTAGCCGCGCGCTTTGAGCTCGATGATGTACTTCGTCGTCACGCCGTGGATCTTCATCGCCAGCAGCTCTTCGAGCGGGAGCTTGTCATAGCCCAGCTCCGCCAGCTCGGCGACGTAATCGAGTCCGACATCATGCAGGGCGAGCGTGAACAGCTCCTCGTTCGTCAGCCGCTCGTAGCCGAGCTTCGACATCTCCGCGATGAAGGGCTGCGACGGGATAAAGACGAAGTGGCCGGAGCCCTTGCCGTCCTTGAACCAGCCCTGACAGTCGAGCGTCCCGGCGTCGCGCAGGAGCTTGAAGGTCACGCGCGCGCCCGTCGTCATCATCTGCTCGCGCGTGAGGCCCTTGAGTCTTTCGAGCGGGAAGTCGGAAGAGGACTGCGAGAAGCTGCCGCCCTCGCTCTGCCGGTAGAGCGAGAACCAGACCTTGTCCGTGTCCGTGCGCGTCTCGATGACCCACTGCCCGGTGAAATCTTCCGCGGCGGAGACCTGCGGAGCCGCCGCCTGCGCGCCGTGGATGACGAGCACCAGCACACCCAGCGCGAGGGCACAGCCGAACTTGAAAGCGAAGGCAAAGAGGCGCGTTCGATGATTGCTGTTCATCTCGAAATCTCCTTACAGAATATCTGCGTCACGAAGCTTGATTAACTCGTCGAGCGAAAGATTATTAAAGCCGCGCTCGCGCGCTTTGCGCAGGAAGGACGGGCTCACGCCGTGATCGGCCAGCCGGACGAACTGCTCCGCCGTCACACTGTTGTAGCCGAGCGCACGTATCTCCCGCACATACTCCGCGCTCACGCCGTGGTCTCGCAGGCGGATCAACTGTTCGAGCGAGAGCTTGTCGAAGCCGACCTCCGACATCGATTTGATATAGCTCGGGCCGACGCCGTGATCCACCGCGCGCACAGCCTGATCGAGCGTCAGATTGCCGTAGCCTGCGGCTTTGTAGGCTTCGATCACATCGGGACGGACGCCGTGATCCACGGCCTCAATCAGCTCGTCGAACGAGAGATTCCGGTAGCCAATCTCCGCCAGCTTTTTGATGTAACCGACGCTCACGCCGTGATCCACCAGGCGGATCGCAGTCTCGACCGACGGCAGCTCGTAGCCGACGCCTTTCAGCCCCTTGAGATAGCTGGGCGAGACGCCGTGATTCCTCATCTCGATCAACTGGTCTACGCTCAGGTTGCGATAGCCCAGCTCCGCCAGCGCGTCGATGTAGCTGCCCGAAGGCGCGTCATCGTCATCGTCCTGCACACGATAGGAATAAGAGAAGCCGGACGGTGGAGCGGGCGGTGCCGCCGGTGCAGCGGGTGCAGGCGGGGCCGGAGGAGCCGGAGGCGTTGCGCCGTCCTGCGCGTCTGCCAGCTCCGGCTCGATGTTCAGCACAAGGTCCGGGTCGTTCTGAGATTTATTCGGCTCGATGGAAGCCGTGACGGTGACGCTCTCTTTGATCTGCGGCACGACGATCTGAAACTCGCGCGCACGCTCGCCGGTCGGCGACTGCCCGGTCACAAAGCTGAACATGCGCTGGCCGAAGAGCATTTTCTGGAGGGTCGTCGCGCCGCCCGTCCGCGACTGTCTGGAGTCCGCTTCGCGGCTGAAGAGAGTCGTGCGCGCGCCGATGCAGATAAAGAAGATGGCGGCGATGGCGACGAAGCTGGCGAGCCACGCCGAAGAGCGTTGATGCGGCGATGACGGAGTCTCGATCAGCCGCTGGATGCGCTTCAGGAGCGAGCCCCCGGTGCCTCCGCCGTCGGCGGCCAACGCGAGCTGCGAAGTGGCCGCACCGGTGCTGCTCCGCAGCTCTTCCAGCTCGGCCAGCGCGCGCGCATACGTCAGCACGTTGCCGCAGGCCGCGACCGCCAGGTCGTCGCAGCAGTGCTCGCGTTCCGTGCGAATCTGGCGCGAGATCCACCACACCGCCGGATGATAAAAGAGCAGCGTTTCAACCGCCGTCTGAAGCAGGTTGACCAGGTAATCGTGGCGGCGTATGTGCGCCAGCTCGTGCGCGAGCAGGGCTTCGATCTGTTGCGGACTGAGGCCGACGAACGCGCTCACAGGGACGAGGATCACAGGACGCAGCCAGCCGATGACGGTCGGCACTTCCGCCACGACCGATTCGCACAAACGCACCGTGCGCGAAACCTTGAGCCGCCGCGAGAGCCGCGCTAAGGTCTCCTGCCACTCTGCGGTCGCGGGCAAAGTCTTCCAGCTCTTCAAACGCTGCGCCATGACCCAGCCGCCGAGCGCGCGCAAAGAGAGCAG
>JAFBAJ010000037.1 GCA_019247865.1 Acidobacteriota bacterium | reverse complement strand
AGGCCGCGACCTTCGCGCTCGTCCCGGCGTTCTCGCCTGAGGCTTTGAGGGAGGCCGTGATGAACGGCCCCATCAGCCAGCCCCAGACTGTGCCCTGATGATAGCTGCCGTCGCGGCTCAGCGCGTCGCCCTCGTAACGCCCGCGATAATGCGGGTCATCCGGCGCGAGGCTGCGCAGGCCGTAGGGCGTGAGCAGGCTGCGTTCAACCGCTTCGACGACCAGCCGCGCTCTGTCTGAGTTGAGCATCGTGTGCTCCAGACTGACGGCGAAAATTTGATTCGGGCGCAGGGATGCGTCACGGCTCTCGCCGTCGATCACGTCGTAGAGGCACGCGGCCTCCTCGTTCCAGAACTTTTCGTTAAAGCTCGCGCGCGCGCGCTCGGCCATCGCGCCGTATGACTGACTGCGTGACGCGTCGCCGAACGTACGGGCCAGCTCCTCCATCACGCGCAGGGCGTTGTACCAGAGCGCCTGTATCTCGACCGGCTTGCCGCGCCGCGGCGTGACGACCCACTCGCCGACCTTCGCATCCATCCAGGTCAGTTGCGCGCCCGGCGCGCCGGACGCGAGCAGCCCGTCCTCGTCCGCGCGTATGTTGTAACGCGTGCCGCGCACGTGCCAGTCAATGATCGAGACGAGCGTTTCATACAGCGACGCGCGCACGAACTCCGCCTCATGCGTGTGTGCGACGAGCGCGCGCACGGCCTCAAAGAACCAGAGCGTCGCGTCCACAGTGTTGTACTCCGGCTCTGCGCCCGCGTCCGGAAAGCGGTTCGGCAGCATTCCCCGGTCGACGTATTTTGAGAATTCGAGCAGGATGCTGCGCGCCACCTCCGCGCGTCCGGTCGCCAGCGTCAGCCCCGGCAGCGAGATCATCGTGTCGCGCCCCCAATCCGAGAACCAGTGATAGCCCGCGATGACTGTCTTCTGCTCGCCACGCGCGACGATGAACTGGTCTGCCGCGCAGGTCAAAGCACGCGTCAGCTCGTCAACGGAGTTGGCGGATTCTTTAAGCCGCTCGCGCCGCGCAAGCTCACGCGCTTTGTACTCCGCGCCGCGCCCTGCTTCGCGTTCTGCGGTGGAAGCGATGACGACGCACGAAGCTCTGTCTGCGAGCTCGAATTTGAGCACTAACGGATTAAAGAGGTCTTCGGTGTAATCAAAGCCGCGCTCGCGCTCGGCCTCATATTCAAAGTTGCGATACCACACGCCGCCGCTCGCTTCGACCTCGTCCGCCTCATGCGCCAGATAGAGCGCGGGCGCGTCCGCGTAAGGCTTCACGCAGGCCGCTCCTTCGCCGATCTGCACGAAACGATTAACAGCATCATTCTCATGCTTCAGACTATGATAATCACGACACGCGACGAGCGGGCGCAGCTCGAAAGACAGACCCGGGACCCGGGACCCGGGATCCGGGACTTTGACTTCGTACTGGATGACGGTCGAGTTCTCGCCCTGAATCATGAAGACGGATTTCTCGATGATGATGCCTTCGACTTCGTACGTGAAAACGGGGAACGGGTCGAGGCGAAAGCCGGTCTGGAACAGGTAGCCGTGCGGGTAGATCGCGCCGGGATATTGATTGGTCGCTAACTCGTAGCGGCGGCCAGCGATGACGAGCGTCTCTTCGAGCTTGGAGAGCATGACGAGGCGACCGACGGGTGGGCGCGTGGCGGCCGTGAGCAGTCCGTGATAGCGACGCGCGTTGAGCCCGGTGATGGTGGACGAAGCGAAACCGCCGAGCCCGTTCGTCTCCAGCCACTCGCGCGCCGTCGCGCTCTCAGGACGGCGGCATTCGTCTGCGTCAAATCGAATCATGGCTCGGCCTTCTTCAACTGCTCGCGGAAATATTCCTTCCAGCTTTCGGGCAGCGCTTCGACCTCCAGCGCGCGGCGCAGGGTCTCTGCATCGCGCTTGTCAAAGGCGTAGAGCCGCACGATGTCCGCGATGGTCACGCCGTGCGACGCGCGCGCGAGCGCTTTGACCTCATCGCCCGCGCCGACTTCGCCCTCCCGGAGGACGGAGAAGTAGAAGCCGGTGCGGCGGCTCTGCAGAAATCTCCGGATGATGTCCGCGCGGCCGAACCGTATGCCGAGCTTGTAGCAGGGCATGCGCGGCTCCGTCACCATCACTTCCGCCTCGCCGATGCGAAAGGCGTCGCCGATGTTGACCGATTCGTCCAGGCCCTCGACGGTCAGGTTCTCGCCGAAGATGCCGTAGGGCAGCTCCATCTCCGGCAACTCCGCGCGCCAGAACTCGTAGTGCTCGACCGGATACGCGTAGACAGCTTTGGTCGGCCCGCCGTGCACCGTGAGGTCTGCCTGCCGGTCGCCGTCCAGATTGAGCGTGCGCAGCATGACGCGCCCCTCCACAGGCTTCTTGAAGATACCGGTCGAGACGGCTTCACCCTTCGACATCACGAGGCGCGGACGACCGACGTTGAGAGAGATGATTTTCATGAGCGGAGTATATCTCACCTCAAATCAGGTCTGAAAAGATTAGCCACAGAGTCACAGAGACACGGAGATAACATGAAGAATCAGACTCAGCAGCATCTTCATGTGTTTGATTTCCTCTGTGACTCTGTGACTCTGTGGCTAATCAACGCGGCGTGCGACGCAGATGGCGGAGACGCCGAAGGGAAGATTGGTGTGGCGTAAGATGCGGCTTTCCGCTCCGAAGAGGCGGCCGAAGAGGCCGTTGAGGCTGGAGACGGTGATGTTGTTTTCCGAAGCCGGACGCAGTCCTGTGACGCGCATCAGCGCGCGGCCGAGCAGGATCGGCGCGAAGAAGGTCAGGTTGGCGTAGGTCGCGCGCTCGATCTCGAACCCGGCGGCGCGAACCGTGTTTAAGAACTGCGGCAGACGATAGCGCCTGCGGTGATGGCTGATGTCGTCCTGCACGCCCCAGAGGAACATAAAGGCCGGGACGAAAAAGAGCGCGCGCCCGTCCTTGCGCAGGACGCGGCGCATCTCGCTGAGTCCCGCAAGGTCGTCGTCCAGATGCTCGACCACATCGAGCGCGGTCACGACATCGAACGTCCCGTCCTCGTAGGGCAGCTTCTCAGCCGCGCCGAGGCTCACGCGTTCCAGGCCGCGCGCGCGACAGAAGGCCAGCGCGTCCGCAGAGACATCCACGCCCTCCGCTTCGCCGAAGCGCGCGAGCATCTCCAGATTCGCTCCAGTCCCGCAGCCGACATCCAGCAGGCGCGGCTTGCGGTCTGTGCTATGCAGCTCTGTGATGATGCGCTCCAGAAAGCTTTCGAGAATGCGCCGCCGCCCGGCGAACCACCAGTGCGTCCCCTCGACCTCGTACATGATCGAGTAGGTGTGCTGCTGCATCTCGTGCGGTAAATCGCTCATCTGTGTTTCATTTTCTGTTTCGGTCTTTGGACTGAGGTCTTAGGTCTTTGATGTCTCGCTCAACGCTGAGCCGCGTGCAAAGACCAAAGCACAAAGCACAAAGACCCAAGACCATCTTTTATGTAATTCGTCCCATGCCGCACCAGCTATTCCGGTTGTGCCAGCTTATCACGACATCCGACGCGCCGACGGCCTGCCACCACTCTGCGAACTCTTCGCGCGAGAGGTAGAAGGCGGTCGGCGCGACCAGGTGGTCGAAGACGATGGTGTGCTGTTCGCGCCAGCCGAAATCGGAGATCGCCTTGAGGTAATCATTGTAGAAGAGTTTGCGCGCGAGGTTGGCTCCGCCCGCGCTCCGGTTCAGGGGGCCGTAGACGAGCTTCGTCGCGGCGTAGAGCGCGACGGTCGGCAGCTTTGAGAGCTGGAGCAGCGCGCGCGGGTTGATGCGCGCCGTCACTTTCTCGCGGAGCGGATTCACAAAGCGCGTGATCCAGCCGTTGTTCTCCGCGCCGTAGACCCAGGCCGAAACGTGCCCGCCCGCTTTGACCTTCGAGGCGAGCGAGAGAAACCCTCCGCGCGGCTCCGGCAGGTGATGCAGCACGCCGACCGAAAAGGCGTAATCGAAGGCGCGGCGCAAAGGCAAATGATAGAGGTCTGCCTGTATGACGTGCGCGTTCTCCAGTTCGCGCGTCGCCGCGTGTGCGACCTCGACGGCCGCGCTGAGATCGACCGCGATGACATCGCGCGCGCCCCACTCGGCCGCGAGGCGCGTGTGCCGCCCTTTGCCGCAGCCGCCTTCGAGGACGACCTGATCCCGAAAAAACTCAGGCCGGACGGGCGTCAGCCAGCCCAGGAATTGCTCCGCGTAGCGCTCGTCCTCCTGCGTGAAGTGCTGCCACGAAAAGCCGAAGTTCTCGGCCGTCGCGGCCTTGTCCGCTTCGATCTGATCGAGGCTCGCAAAGCGCGGCACGCCCCGCACAATGGGAAAGTGGCGCGCGCAGGTCTCGCAATCCAGATCGCCTTCAATGACTTCGGTCCCGTCTCTGCGCGCGACGGAAAGCAGTCGAATCACACCGCCGCACGAAGGGCAGGCGAGGTATGGCAGCAGTCTCTCTTTCATAAACCTACGGTCCGGCTTTCCCTCTTGTTTCTGATTTTCCTTCTGAGCTTCCTTCTGATTTTCAAAGTGAGCGCGGGCAGCCCTGCGACTCCCACTCCAGCGAAGACGAAGAGCAGCGCCTGCATCGGCAGGCCGTAACGAATCTCCGCGTGCATGAACGAGCCGACGCACAGATAATAGAGCACGGTCGTCAGCAAGACTCCCGCCGCGCGCGCGTCCGAGCGCAGGGCGAAGAAGAGCCCCAGCAGCATGAGCGGCAGCACGACATACCTCATCACGCTCTGCGCCATGCCGAGCAGGTTCACGAAGAAGGCCGCGACTCCGCCCTGCCAGCGCGCCTCCAGACATTTCCGGCTCGTGACGTTAAAGCCCGCGCTGCCGTAAACCGGCGAAGGCTCGCCCGCGTAGTTCAGGACGCCCGCCATCCGCCGCGCCATCACTCCCGCATACCACACCGGATGAGCTTTGATGACCGCGAAAGCTTTGCGCGCACGCGCGCGGTCGCGCTCCACGCCGTCCGGAAAGTAGAGATTGAATTTCTCTCCAGCGCTCACGCCCAGCTCCGCGCGCTCTTTTTCGATCAACGCGCCGTCGCCGTAGACCGCGCCGAACTCCGCCGCGCGATCCGTCTCGCCGATGCCTTCCCAGAGGTTCGTCCCGACGCCCATCCCCGTCGGCACAAAGGCGCGAAAGGCGATGATGTTCCGCACCACGATCGGCAGCAGAAAGATCGCCGCTCCGGCGAGGACACAGGCCGCCAGCCGCACACGCACTTTCCAGCTCTCTTTCACGAACAGGAGCAGGGCGAGCGCCCACCACACCGCGAGCAGCATCGCGTTCGCTCGCAGCCAGCAGGACAATCCCACCAGCAGCCCCGCGCCGAGCGCGAAACGCCAGCTCCGCCCCCTCCGTCTCTGCCACGCGAGCACGAGCAGCCACGCTCCGCCCAGCACGAGCCAGCTCGTCGGCGCATCCGCCAAAGGCATTGCGCCGTAGAGCGCCAAGAGCGGCGACAGAGCCGCCAGCACGCCCGCCCGGATTCCCACACGCCACCCGAACGCCGTCACGCCGATGCCCGCGACCAGCAGCACCGCGAAGGAATCCAAAACCCATTGCACGCCCTGCACGACCGCAGCCGAACGCGCGCCCCGCAACGCATAGACCAACGCCAGCCAGAGCGGATAACCCGGCGGATAGATGGCCGCCTCCGTCTGCGACGGGTCGCCGATCCAGAAGGCGTTCGCGCGCCCGTCCAGAATGCTTTGGGCCTGCCGGTCAAAGATCGCGTAGATGCCGTACGGAAACCAGCCCGCATCACTGAGGCGCGCGCCGATGAACTGCGCCGTCAGGCCGCGCGCTGCGAGCGCGAGCAGGACGATTAGGAGCAGCCCCGCGATGCGCCTTCTTCTTTGCGTCTTTGCGTCTTTGCGTGAGACTAATTCTCTCGCAAAGGCGCGAAGGCGCGAAGGAAAGACAGAGCTAGCTTCTCTCATTCCTGAACCACTCGACGAAGCGGCGGATGCCGTCTTCGATCTGCGTGTGCGGATCATAGCCGAGCAAGCGTCGCGCCTTCGAGATGTCCGCGAAGGTCTGCGGCACGTCGCCGGGCTGCATCGGCTGGCGCTCGATGACGGCTTTTTGATCGAGCTCCTTTTCCAGCAGCTCGATCAGCTCGCGCAGCTCGACCGTGCGCGATTCGCCGAGGTTGAAGACTTCGTATTCGCTCCCGTCGTAATCGATGGCCGCGCGCACGCCCTGGATGATGTCTTCGATAAAAGTGTAATCGCGCCGCGTCGTGCCGTCGCCGAAGACTGGGATCGCCTGCCCCGCATCGATCAGACGCGCGAACTTGTGTATCGCCAGATCGGGGCGCTGCCGCGCGCCGTAGACCGTAAAGAAGCGCAGGCACACGCAGCGTATGCCGTAGAGATGCGTGTAGGTATGGCAGAGCAGTTCGCCCGCCGCCTTCGTCGCGGCATAGGGCGAGATGGGCTGGCGAATCATGTCCTCTTCGCTGAAAGGGACTTTGGCATTGATGCCGTAGACGGAGGAGGAGGAGCCGAAGACGAACTGCTTTACTTCATGCTCGCGCGCCAGCTCAAGCAGGTTGAGCGTGCCGTTGATGTTCGTCTCGGCGTAAAGCTCCGGCTCGCTCAGAGACGGACGCACGCCCGCGCGCGCCGCCAGATGCACGATCACCTCGAACTTCGTCGCGGCGAAAATCTCATCGAGCGCGGCACGGTCGCGGATGTCGGCTTCGATCAATTTGTAAGCCGCGTCGGCCACATGCGCGGCGATGTTGGCGCGCTTGCGCTCCGGCTCATAAAAGTCGTTGAAGTCGTCAACGACCGTCACGCGCCACGCGCGCTCGCTCAGGAGCTGGTCCACCAGATGCGACCCGATGAATCCGGCTCCGCCGGTCACTAAGATGTTTTTCATATCAATCAATAAGCAGTAGCCAGTAGCCAGTAGTCAGTAGTCAGCATCAAGACAAATGCTTTTCTACTGACTACTGGCTACTGGCTACTTCGTTCCATAGATCCAGAGATGCCAGCCCCAGCGTGCGGCGAGGCGCGCTTCGAGGCCGCGCGGCAAGAGGTTGCCGACGACGGGCAGCCAGCGTTTGTTCAGAAAATGTGTGTGCAGCTCGACGCGCGAAAAATCCCTGAAAAGCTCGCGCGCCTCGCGCCGCGAGTAGACGCGCGCCAGAGGATTGCCCGCCCCGTCCGTGTTCTGGCTCAGAAACTCGCCGGGCGCGAGATAACTCTCCGTGTCCTCTTTGATAAAGCGCGCGTGCTCGCGCAGGCTCTCCAAAGGCTCGTGCGTCAGTTTGTGCGCGAGCTTCAATCCCGTCTCCGACTTGAGGAGATGCGCTCCGGCGCGGCGAAAGAGGCGAATGTTGAAGCGATAGTTATAAGAGTCTCTGTGATAGAGCATGACGACGGCGCGCCCGCCGGGCTTTAAGACGCGATGGACTTCGCGCACCGCGCGCTCCGTGTCCGGCGTGTGATGCAGGACGCCGTGCGAGTAGACGAGGTCGAAAGTGTCGTCGGCAAAGTCCAGGTTCTCGGCGTCGGCCGTGCGAAAAGTGCCGGGCAGGCCGAAGAGCTCGAAACGCCTGCGCGCCAGCTCGACCGCCGCCTCCGTCAGGTCGACTCCGGTGTAGTCCGCTCCGGCGCGTGCGAACTGCGCGCCGTCCGTGCCGAGGCCGCAGCCGATCTCCAGCACTTTGAGTCCGCGCGCGCTACCGAAATCCGCCGCCGCCGGAATGTGCCATTCCGTGCGATAGCGATGCTCTTCGACGCGCTCGAAAAAGAGGCGCGTGCCCGGCGCTGCGTCGGCGAACTTGGTGCCGCACGGATGCGCCTGCCAGAAGGCGCGGACGCGCTCTTTCAGGTTCTGATCGGCTTGAGACATCAGCATGAATTCAGGGGCGGCGAAAGCATCCATTTGGCCGCTCTACGCCATCTTATTCCGGCGCGCACACGGTAAATCATCGCGCTGCGGAAGCAAACTCTGCAAAGTAACATGGCTCCGGCGCGGCGACAAGCGCGCCCCGGCCCAGGCCATTTGCAGCGCGTCCGCTTCGCGTGTAAGATGCGCCTTCGCTCGCGGCCGCGAAACCCCCTGTCTGATTTTCCAGCACCGGCGGCTATCATTTAACAACCAATCCAACTAAATAATCCTGTAGGAGATGTACCCAATGAAGTTTAGACGTTGCCCCATGCGCGCAGCCCTCGCCATGTCGATGGCCGCGCTCTGTCTGCTCGCGCTGGCGGGCTGGCAGAATCCCGCCCGCGCCCAGTCGCTCAGCAGTTTTGACCGCCAGCGTTATTCGGAGATGCTGGACGCGCTGAAGACCGATATCAGGAAGAATTACTACGACGAGAATTTTCACGGCATCAATCTGGACGAGCATTTTAAGCAGGCTCAGGAGAAGGTCAAAAAGGCGGCCTCGATCAGTCAGGCGCTCGGCATCATCTCGCAGACGTTGATGGACTTTAACGACTCGCACCTCTATTTCCGGCCGCCGGGCAAAGCGGTCAAGGTCGAGTACGGCTGGCGGATGAATATGATCGGCGACAAATGTTTCATCACGGCGGTCAAGCCGGGGAGCGACGCCGAAGCCAAAGGTCTCAAGCCGGGCGATGAGATTTACTCCATCGACGGCTTTGAGCCGACCCGCGACAACATCTGGAAGATGCAGCTCTACTACTATGTGCTGCATCCGAAAGCGGGCGTCAAGTTCGTCATTCAGGACCGGGACGGCACACAGCGCGAAGTGCTGGCGATGGCGAAAGTCCAGGAGGGCAAGATCATTCAGGACTTTGAGGACATGTTCAGCACCGGCATCCGTGAGGCCGAAGACGCGGACTATCTGGAGCGCAACATCTTCGTCACGCCCAAAAACAGCAAGGACATCATCTTCTGGAAGATGCACACCTTCGTGCAAGACCCGGCGAGCATGGATGCGCGCATGAAAGAGGTCAGGAAGTATAAGACCCTGGTCCTCGACCTGCGCGGCAACGGCGGCGGGCGCGTGGATGCGCTGGAGCGTCTCGTCGGCAACTTCTTCGATCATGATGTGAAGATCGCAGACCTCAAGGGGCGCAAGAAGATGGACCCGCAGGAGGCGAAAGGTCGTAAAGACTATTTCACGGGCAAGCTGATCGTGCTGGTGGACAGCGGCTCCGGCTCGGCGTCGGAAATCTTCGCGCGGACGATGCAGCTCGAAAAGCGCGGCGTCGTCCTCGGCGACCGTTCGGCGGGCGCAGTCATGCAGGCAAGAGGAGTCGGGCACGAGTCCGGGGTGGACATCGTCGCCTTTTACGGCGCGAGCATCACCAACGCGGATGTCATCATGACGGACGGCAAGAGCCTTGAGCACGTCGGCGTAGCGCCGGATGAAGTCATCCTGCCGACCGGAACCGACATGGCCGCTTACCGCGACCCGGTGCTCATGCGCGCGGCGGAGCTGGCCGGCTTCAGCCTCTCGCCCGAAGAGGCGGGCAAGCTCTTCCCTGTGGAATGGAAGAGATAGCTTGAAAAATCCGGCGCGGAGACGAAGCGGTTGACGAGGCTGCTTTGTCTCCACGCCGGTCGAGTTTAAGGAAGATAATCATGCAGATAAAAATTTACCGGCGCACGCGCGCCATCACGCTCGCCGTGCTGTTCGGCCTCCTCTTCATCGCCACGCTGCGGCAGGGTGCGCAGGCGCAGACGCTCGATAACGACCGGCGGCGTGCGGTCGAGATGGTGCAGCTCATCAAAAAAGATATTCAGAAAAATTATTATGACACGACTTTTCGCGGCCTCGATCTGGACGCGCACTTCGGAGCCGCGGAGGCGAAGGTCAAGGCGGCCAATTCCATGGGCGAGATGCTGGGCATCATCGCGCGTTCGTTGATGGACTTCAACGACTCGCACACTTTCTTTCTCATTCCGGCCCCGGCCGACGGCGTGGAACAGGGTTGGACGCTCCAGATGATCGGCGACAAGTGTTACGTGACGGCGGTCAAACCGGGGAGCGACGCCGAAGCCAAAGGTCTCAAGCCGGGCGACGAAATCCTCGCTCTGGCGGGCGCGACGCCGACGCGCGAAGGGCTCTGGAAGCTCTGGTACTTTCTGCGTTTCCAGCCGGAGATCTCACTGCTCGTGCGGAGCGCGGGCGGAGAAGCACGCTCGCTCAGCGTGCAGGCGAAAGTCACTCCGGGCAAGGCCGTCTACAACCTGGGCAGCACGACCGGAGCCGACCGCTCGGACCTCATCAGGCAGTGGGAGAATTACGCGCGTCTGATGCGCCATCGCTATGTCGAAGACAAGGAGCTGCTGATCTGGAGAATGCCGCAGTTCGACGACGACCACCTCGTGGACGAGATGATGGACAAGGCACGCAAACGTAAGTCGCTGATCCTGGACCTGCGCGGCAACGGGGGCGGCTATGAACAGACCCTGCTCCGTCTGGTGGGTTACATGTTCGACCATGATGTCAAAGTCTATGACATCAAATCGCGCACGGAGACCAAGCCGATGCTCGCCAAGACGCGCGGCGCTGACCGTATCTTCAAAGGCAATCTGGTCGTCCTTCTGGACAGCGAATCAGGCTCGGCCGCAGAGCTCTTTGCGCGCATCGTGCAGCTTGAGAAGCGCGGCCGAGTGATCGGCGACCTCTCCTCAGGCTTCGTCATGCGGGCGATGCATTTCAGCCACAAGTCCGGGCTGGATCGCTACTTCATCTACGGCGCGAGCGTGACCGTTTCCGACTTCGTGATGGGAGAC
>JAFBAJ010000032.1 GCA_019247865.1 Acidobacteriota bacterium | reverse complement strand
AACCCCTACCATCGAGAGTCAGACGAAGACGCTTCCCAATTACGACGCCCGCCTCGTCGGTCGGGGCGAATTTACGGATGTTGCTCTAAACTCATCAGCCGATACGCAGAGGGCCGCGCAGAGTGGGAACGCGGCGCTTGAGGCGCGCGCGACGGCCATCGAAAATTTCCGCGCCGGTCTGAGCCCCGAAGCCGCGCGCAACCTGCACGCGGAAGTGAATGAAGCGGGCGTGCTCAAGAACTTCTTTATCGACGGCGCGCCCCTCTCGGAAGGCAAAGCGGACACCGCCGACAACATCGCACGCGTCTTTCTGCATGAGCAGGCCGCGATCTTTTCCCTGTCGGATGCGGCCATCAACGGTCTCAAGCTGACGCGCGAAGACCTTGATCGCGGCACGACCTTCCTGAACTACGTGCAGACCGTCGGAGGCTACAAGGTCTTCGAGGGCGGCGTGCAGGTCGTCGTCAACGGCAAGGGCGAAGTCCTCAACGTGCGCGAAGGCTTTCTCGCGGGCGCGCAGAGCGTCCGGCTCAAGGCCACGCTGACGGAAGCGCAGGGCATCGCCAAAGCATTCGAGCATGCCGGTCGCACGGTCGCTCCCTCCTTCGTCGAGACGCACCATCGCGCAGACAGAAGCGAAGCTTCAACCTTCGCCAATCCTTTGAACTCGAATCTGGAAGAGGTGCTGTCGGAGCTGAACGTGGTGCGCATCAAAGGCAACGATGTGCGCCTCGCGTGGCACGTCTACGCGGACATCGGCCCGAACGAGTGGTACGAAATCCTGCTCGACGCGAACACGGGCGAGCTGCTCGTGCGCGGTAACCTTTACATCGAAGCCGCACAGGGCACCGTCTACACGGAAGACCCGGACGCTGGCCCGCGCCAGCTGGTCTCCTTCGTCGGCGATACGACGATCAACACGACTGCCGGCTGGATGGGCACCTCGACCGTGACCACGGGCAACAACGTCGAAGCCTATCTGGACACGAACGCGGACAACGCGCCGGATGCCAACAACGGAACGAACCTCTCGAACGGCCACGCTTCGTCGCCGACGCAGGACTTTACCTTCCCGTTCTCGACGAGCGTTGACCCGCGCACGCAGCAGGCCGCCGTCGTGACGAACCTTTTCTACTTCAACAACATCATGCACGACTTTTCGTACGGCCTCGGCTTTACGGAGACGGCGGGCAATTTCCAGACGAACAACTACGGACGCGGCGGCACGGGCAATGACTCCGTGCGGGCCGAAGCGCAGGACGGTTCGGGCACGAACAACGCGAACTTTGCGACGCCGCCCGAAGGCCAGCGCCCGCGCATGCAGCAGTACCTCTTTACCGCTCCGACGCCGGATCGCGACAGCTCCGTCGACAGCGACGTGGTCTTTCACGAGTACGGCCACGGCATCTCGAACCGTCTCATCGGCAACGGCAGCACGGCCCTTCAGGGCACGCAGTCGGGCGCGATGGGCGAGGGCTGGTCTGACTACTGGGCCTGCACCATCAACAACGACGGCGTGATGGGCGAGTACGTGACGCAGAACAACACCGCGGGCATTCGCCGCGCGGCCTACACGGTTCCGGCTGCCACCATCCACGACTCTTATGCGGATGTCGGCAACCAGGGCTTTGAAGTCCACAACGACGGCGAGGTCTGGGCGTCCGCGCTCTGGGATCTGCGCACGCAGCTCGGCAAAGCGGTCACGGACAACATCGTGCTCAACGGCATGAAGTTCACGCCGACCCGTCCGTCCATGCTCAACGCGCGCGACGGTATCCTGCAGGCCGACAGCAACCTCTACGGCAACGTGCATCGCTGCGCCATCTGGGCGGTCTTCGCGCGTCACGGGAGGGGCGTCTCGGCGGTCGGTAACGACGGCACGACGCACACGGCCGCGACCAACGTGCCGACGGATTGCAGCGGCACCTGCTCCTTCTCGATCAGTCCGTCGAGCGCGAGCTATGCGGCGGCGGGCGGCAGCGGCAGCGTCAGCGTGACGACGGGCACGGGCTGCACCTGGTCGGCTGTGAGCAACGCTTCGTTCATCACGATCACGGCCGGTTCGAGCGGCAGCGGCAACGGGACGGTTTCGTATTCCGTTGCGAGCAACGCGGGCACGACCACGCGCACGGGCACGATGACCATCGCCGGTCAGACTTTCACAGTCACGCAGGCGGGCACGAGCGGCGGAGGTTGCGGCACAGAGCTGCTCGTCAATACCGGCTTCGAGACGGGCACGACGCCCTGGATCATCAGCGGCCAGACCGTGCGCAGTACTGGAGCTTATCCGCACAGCGGCACTGCGTACATGATTCTCGGCGCGGTGGATAGCAGCACGAGCACGCTTTATCAAACGGTCACGATTCCGTCTTGCGGCGGGAATCTCAACTTCTGGTTGAATGTCACCACGAGTGAGGCTGTGGGCGACCCGGTCTTCGACCAGCTCTTCGTCGAAGTGCGCAACACTTCGGGAACGCTGCTCGCAACGCTGGCGACCTTCAGCAATCAGAACGGAGGCACCGCCGGAGTCTATTCGCTCAGAGGGCCATACAATCTGAGCGCCTTCGCTGGTCAAACGGTACGCATTCAGTTCCGCTCGACCCTGGACATTTCGCTGCCGACTTCATTCCGCGTGGATGATGTGTCGGTGCAGTAAACCTTAATCTCACGCAAAGGCGCAAAGGCGCAAAGAAAAGCTTCATTGCTTTCTTTGCGCCTTTGCGCCTTTGCGTGAGATCTGTTTTAAGCTATCTTCTGGGCCGATGAAGAACATTGACTGGTTTCCGCTCGCGCTCTCTTTCAAGGTGGCGCTGCTTGCGACGGCGCTGGTTCTCATCTTCGGCGTGGCGCTGGCGTGGCTGCTGGCGCGTCGTCGTTTCGTCGGGCGCGAGCTGCTGGATTCCGTTATCACGCTGCCGCTCGTGCTGCCGCCGACCGTGCTCGGCTATTACCTGCTCGTGCTCCTGAGCGTCAACAGTCCGGTCGGCAAAGCCCTGAAAGCCGTGACCGGCTGGCAGATCGTCTTTACCTGGCAGGGAGCAGTGCTGGCGGCGGCCATCGGCGCGCTCCCCCTCGTGGTCAAGTCTTCGCGCGCGGCCATCGCCACCGTCAGCGAGCAACTGGAGGACGCGGCGCGCACCTTCGGCAAGAGCGAGTGGCAGATCTTCTGGCGCATCACGCTGCCGCTCTCCTCGCGCGGCATCATCGCGGCGGCGATGCTCGCCTTCGCACGCTCGCTCGGCGACTTCGGCGCGACGCTGATGGTCGCGGGCAACATTCCGCACAAGACACAGACGGCCGCCATCGCGATCTACGACGCGGCGCAGGCCGGGCGAGATGATGACGCGCTGACGCTGGTCATCATCCTCTCCGTCATCGTCCTCGCGCTGCTCTACGCCACCAACAAAATAGCCGGTCGCAGCGCGATCTGATCAGCCACTCAACGCTTTGCGCTCTTCCGTCTTCCCTTCGCGCCTTTGCGAGAACCATCAATGTTGAAAGACTCAAGCGCGCAAAGAAGTTGAAGTCAGAGTCTCGAAGCCATCATCAAAACGCATTCCCGCCACCTGCTTGACTAAACAGATTAAGCAGAAGTGGTCAGCAATCCCTGCTCGCGCACATGCTCTTCCTCATGCAGCCTGAGACGCGCGGCCATCACGCCCGCGCGTCCCAGATAACCGATGAGCTTATGTTTGTCCTGACGATCCACGACGGGCAGGCGTCCGATGTCGTGACGCAGCATCTTCGAGACGGCTTCATGCAGAATGTCGTCCGGATAACTGACGATCAACTCGCGTGTGCCCGCGTCAAGCACTGTCGTGTTGCCGTCCGCGCCCGCCACGAGCAGCGTCTTGCGCTCGGCCGAAGAGAGATGAAAGAACTGCGCGAAGAGAGAGCCGACCGCTCCGCCCGTCATGATGATCGGCCCTTCCGCGCCGAA
>JAFBAJ010000852.1 GCA_019247865.1 Acidobacteriota bacterium | reverse complement strand
TGACCAAGACCGAAGCGGTAGAGCACGCGGTCGAGGATGAAGAGATTGAACTCAGCAACCCGCCGGACAAGGCTTTAGAGACGGCGACCGATTCCCCTTCCCTTTAACCTGGTAAGGAGTTTTTAAATGAAATGTCCTTTCTGCGGTTTCATCGAAGACAAAGTGGTTGACTCGCGCGAATCACGCGAGGGCGATTCGATTCGCCGCCGCCGCGAATGCCTGCGCTGCGAGCGTCGCTTCACGTCCTACGAGCGGATAGACGAAATCCCCTACATGGTGATTAAGAAGGACGGGCGGCGCGAGGCATTTGATCGCAACAAGGTAATGGCGGGACTCCTGCGCGCCTGCGAGAAGCGGCCCGTGCCCTCCTCGAAGCTCGAATCCATCGTCAACGCGGTCGAGAAGTACGTCCAGGAATCGCCCGAACGCGAGCGCCCGACGAGCAAGATCGGCGAGCAGATCATGCGCCGCCTGAAGGAGCTCGACAAGGTCGCGTATGTCCGCTTCGCCTCGGTCTATTTAGAGTTTGAAGATGTCTCGGAGTTTATGAACGAGCTCAAGCATCTGGTGCGCGCGCGCCAGAGCGGAGCCACGCCCAAACGAGCATGAGAGAGCGAAAGATTCCACGCCCGCGCGCGATCACGGTCGAAATGATCAAGACGGTTCACGCGACGGGGCTCGAACGCATCGAGCTGGAGCGCCTGCGCGACCGCGTCGGGCGGCTCTACACGGCCTTGCAGGAGGCGGCGGAAGCGGACACGCCGCCCGCGCCGGGCGAATGGCTCCCGCAGGTAGACCTCTACGAAGATGAGAGCAACATCAAAGTCTGCGTCGAGCTGCCGGGCGTGCGCGCGAGTGAGATCAGGATCGGACTCACCAGCTCGCAATTACGCATCTGCGGAGAAAAAAAGAAACGCGCGCCACGCCAGCGTGTTATTTCGCATCTATGTTCCGAACGAAGCTACGGTCGCTTCAGCCGCGTCGTCACTTTGCGCTGGACGATCAACGTCGCAGGCGCGACGGCCGAGCTTAAAAACGGCGTGCTGGTGATCTGTCTCCCTAAGAGAAAAGACCGGCGCGGCGCGGAATTTAAAGTACCGATTAAGGAGAACAGTGACGAGTCCTGAAAAGGCGAATGGTGTGGGCTTTTTACTCATCACTTAAATAAATGGCAATTACTACGAACGAAGAAATCATCGAAAGCGTCGAGGCGACTGACGCGGGCGAGCAGCAGTTGCAGATTCCGGGCGAGCTGCCGGTGCTGCCTCTGCGCGATATCGTGATCTATCCTTTTATGATCGTGCCGCTCTTCGTCTCGCGCGAGAAGTCCATCCGCGCGGTGGACGAGGCGCTGGGCGAGAACCGCATGATCCTGCTCGCCTCGCAGAAGGATCTGGACAAGGAAGAGCCGATTGGCGAAGACCTCTACGAAGTCGGGACGGTGGCGGTCATCATGCGGATGCTCAAGCTCCCGGACGGGCGAATCCGCATTCTCGTGCAGGGACTGGCGCGCGCGCATCTCGACACGGTCGAGGCCGGGGGCGAATACCTGCGCGCAAAACTTACGGTCGTGCAGGAAGCGCCCGCGCCCGAACGTTCTCTCGAAGTCGAAGCGCTGGTGCGCAACGTCCGCGCCTCGATGGAGAAGGCCGCCAACCTCGGCAAGAACATCTCGCCGGAGGTGATGGCGATCATCGCCAACCTCGACGACGCGGGCAGGCTCGCAGACCTCTCGGCTTCAAATCTTGAGATGAAGGTCGAAGATGCGCAGAGCGTGCTCGACATCGCCGACACGACCGCGCGCCTCCGCCGCGTCAACGAGCTTTTGAATAAAGAGATCGAAGTCCTGACCGTCCAGCAGGAGATCAACACGCAGGCGCGCGCCGACATCGACCGCTCGCAGCGCGAGTTCTACCTGCGGCAGCAATTGAAAGCCATCCAGACCGAGCTTGGCGAAGGCAACGAGCTGGCCGAAGAGATCGCGCAGTTCCGCGAAAAGATCGACGCCGCCAAGATGCCTAAGCCCGCCGAAGAGGAGGCGTACCGGCAGCTCAAAAAGCTTGAGCGGATGCATCCGGACGCAGCCGAAACGGCGACCCTGCGCAACTGGATGGAGATCATGACCGACCTCCCGTGGTCAAAATCTTCGACCGACAACCTTGACCTGATCAAAGCCGAGCGCATCCTGAACGAAGACCATTACGGTCTGGAACGCGTCAAGGAGCGCATCGTCGAAGCCCTCGCCGTGCGCAAGCTGAAGAAGAAACCCAAAGGGCCGATCCTGTGTCTCGTCGGCCCGCCGGGAGTCGGCAAGACCTCTCTCGGCCGCTCGATTGCCCGCGCGCTCGACAGAAAATTCGTGCGCCTCTCTCTCGGCGGCGTGCATGACGAGGCGGAGATTCGCGGACACCGCCGAACCTACGTTGGCGCGATGCCCGGCCGCATCATTCAGGCCATTCAGCAAGCCGGGACGAACAATCCGCTGATCATGCTCGATGAGATCGACAAGGTCGGCGCGGACTTTCGCGGCGATCCGTCTTCGGCTCTGTTGGAAGTTTTAGACCCGGAGCAGAACAACGCTTTCCGCGATAACTATCTGGGCATCACGTTCGATCTCTCGAACGTCATCTTCATGACGACGGCCAACGTGCTCGACACAATTCAGCCCGCTCTGCGCGACCGGATGGAGGTCATACGCCTCGCGGGCTACACGGAAGAGGAGAAGCTCCAGATCGCGCGGCGTCACCTGATGCCCAAGCAGATGGAGGAGAACGGCATCACCGCGCGCGACCTGAACATCTCGAAGCCCGCGATGACGGCCATCATCCAGCAGTACACGCAGGAGGCCGGACTCCGGCAGCTTGAGCGCGAGATCGGCACCATCTGCCGCAAGGTCGCGCGCCGTCTGGCCGAAGGCCACACGGGCACTGCTCGCGTGACGCTCAAGAACCTGCACGAGTTCCTGCGCGCGCCCAAGATTCTGCCCGACGAGATTCTGAAGAAAGATCAGATCGGCGTGGCGACTGGCTTGGCCTGGACGGCCGTCGGCGGCGATGTGCTCTTTATCGAAGCCCTGCGGATGCGCGGCAAGGGGAATCTGGTTCTGACCGGGCAGCTCGGCGAGGTCATGCGCGAGTCGGCTCAGGCAGCCTTCTCGTACGCCAAGGCCCGCGCCAAAGAGCTGGAGATCAACGAAGACGACTTCAACAACTACGACCTGCACATACACATCCCGGAGGGCGCGATCCCTAAGGACGGCCCCTCGGCGGGCATCACCTTAGCGACCGCGATGGTCTCGGCGCTCTCGCAGCGCCCGGTCCGTAAAGATGTGGCGATGACCGGCGAGATCACCCTGCGCGGGAACGTTTTGCCGGTCGGCGGCGTCAAGGAAAAGGTGCTCGCGGCGCGGCGCGCGCGCGTCAATACCATCATCCTGCCGCAGCAGAACCGGCGCGACCTGGACGAGGTGCCGAAAGAGCCTTTTAAGGACGTTCGGTTCGTCTTTGTGGACGATGTGAGGCAGGTTTTCCGGGAGGCTTTGAAGGATAAAGTCATCCCTCCGGCCTCGGCCGGGACACGCCCCGCGAGGATGCCGCAGGCGGCCTCCGGCCGGAGCCTGTAAAGCCCAGCCTTCTTCAACTATTTCAACACTTAGCCGCCCCGCTCGAATCCTCGCGGGGCGGCTCTTTTTCTCTCTAAAATCTCTCAAAAAAGTGCGCAACCTCTCTCGTTTTTGATGCATCTGTATATTATGCGAGGCAGTTATTAGTGGAATTTTTTACTGCTTCGCTTTATATTTTGAGAGAGGGGATTGTTTGACACCCCTATGGCCGTGTGATAATCTCCGCAACCTGATTGGCTCCGCAAAACGTTATTGAGCCCCTCCGACGCGGAGTCCGAGTTCAAATAGGAACTTTTACTAAACCCTCGCGTTGTAAGTAATGGTGCCGCTCGTGCGACGCTCCCAGGGAAGAGAGTCGCCGTCGTGGATGTACCTTGAACCTCGTATAAAGGAGAACG
>JAFBAJ010000257.1 GCA_019247865.1 Acidobacteriota bacterium | reverse complement strand
CGGCCTCTGGGCTCTGACGTGATGTAATAGATCAACAGCAGTGAGACCTGACTCAGTAAGACTGAGAGATCAAACCAGAAAACATATTTCCAGAGCCGATTCGTGCACTCCCTTTGTCGCTGCTTCTTGCCACGCCCGATCGGTTGCTCCTTTCCCCGTTTGACGAGGAACTGAGAAAACTTGAAACGGATATACACGGAAACGCACGCCAGCAGAATGATCGTCGCGCCGACGTACGGCCATATTCCGTATGGAAGAATGACATGAGAGATCAGGAGGCTCAAGCCGAACGGGATTCCGAGATACCTGAAAATCCTGTAGATGGATGGCTCACGCCCATCTCTTTCCTGATAGCAAAACACCCCGATAATTTGAGTGTCGCAGATCAACACTTCGGCCCAGATAAATCCCGGCAGGAAAACTGTGAGCAGTTGCAGGATTCCGTAAGCGCCGCCGATGAAAGATAAAGCGGCGAGGTACACTAAAGAGAAACGCCATTCGATGTCGGGTAAATAACCGAGCCGGGCATAATAGAGGGCCAGCAATCCGCCGCCGATCGTGAGGAAGAAGAGCCAGACCAGCAAGGACGTATTGGACTTTAGAAATTCTCCGGCACCTGAGAAGGGGGCAGTAGGTTTGGTTCTCATAGTGAGTAGCCTCTAAAACCGTGAGCAATGGGCGGAAGATATGCCACCGGCCTACAGTTGTCAATAATTTTAGAGGACACAGAAGAACATAGAGGGAAGAGATTATCTCTCTTCCCTCTGCGTTCTTCTGTCGTGAATGCTGTGTCTTACTTCCAGAATCTGCGGCTCAGGTTGAACCCGATGATGAAGCGTTTCGGCGAGAGGGCGAGGTTGCTCGAATTGTAGCGGGCGGTCGTCGTGGCCTGCGTGTTCGAGAAGGTCAGCGAGAAGGAGTGGCGGCCGATGCGCTTCTCGATGCCGAATCCGATCTCGGCCTCGGAGACGTTGGTGAAGCCCGCGACCGTGAAAGTTCCCGGCGCGAAGTTCGGGAAGACGCGCCCCTGCCGGAAGCCTACGCGCGGCGTGTACTCGAACATGAGCGAGACCGTCGGGCGGATGCGCGCGCTGAAACCGAAGCCGAAGGAGGCCGTGTGCTTGCCCAGATTGAATTGGTCTGCGACCAGCGCTGGCGGAAAGAAGTCGCTGGCTCGCGGGTTGAAGCGGCGTTGCCCGTTGGCGTTGAAATTAACCGCGGGCGAGAAGAAGGCGTAGCCCCACTTGGAGATGCTGCGCCCGATCATCGCTTGCAGGTTATAGGTGTATTCCTCCGTGAAATTATCGTTGCCCTCGATGCTGGCGTAGGTCTGGAGCGAGACGGGCGAGCGCCCGGCCTCGTCCAGCCAGTGATAACCGAGGCCGATCTCAATCGTCTTGCACATGCCCTGCTGGCAGATCGGTGAGCGATAGGCGTTGACGTAGAGCCTGTCCGTGATGCCGTACGAGAGCCCGAGCGACGAGACGGCGAAGCTGTCCAGCCCCAGCAGATTCTCGGCGCTCTGGCGCACCGGCCGCACAGGTTGCGAGAAGCGGTGCGTGAAGCGCAGGTTGAGGCTTCCCTTGACGACGCGTTTCGGCGTCGGCACGTTGATGAGATAATAGTCGTAAGGCTCTGACTTAGGCTTCGACTCTTGCTCCTCCTCAGCGCGCGCGACCTGTTCGTCCGGCTTAGGCTGCGAGTCGGCGGGCAGCTCGACTTTGGCGACCGTTTTGGCCGTCGTGTCGATTCGGATTTTCTCGCCGTTCGCTTCGACGAAGACCACGCCCGGCGCGCTCTCGTCAAACGTGACCTGCATGTTCGATGCGCCGCCGGTCTGCGCGCCGCTCGCAGTGGTGGCGGGGACGGGGCCGTCCGTGACCACCAGCTCGCCAGTCATGTCCTCGTGCCCGTCGCCGCAATAGACCGAGCAGTAGAAGCGATAACGCCCGGCCGCTTCCGGCTTGAAGGTGATGACCTTCGTCTCTTTGGCCTCGACCCGCTCCTTGATCTTGAGCTCCTTGATGGCGAAGCCGTGCTCGACATCCGTCGAAGTGACGACGAGCTTCACCGTCTGCCCCTTCTGCACGGTGATGACCTGCGGGCTGAAGTCAAACTTGCGCGCCGTGACGCGAATCTCCGCGACGGGCGGCACGCTGTTGGTGCTGGTCTCTTCGACGCTCCGCGCCTGTGTGCCGACCAGCGCGCAGAGGATCGAGAGAGCTGCTACACAGAGGGATTTTTTTTTCATACGTGAGTCATCCTTCCGGCTCGATCATGGAATAAAAGCTGACGGCGCGGGCACGTCTCCGTTTGCGCCCCAGGGCGTCGCGCGAAAACCGCTCGTGCTTCCCAGAATGTAGAACGTGCCGTCGGCCGGTCTCCAGACGGCGACATCAGCCTTGTTGTCGCCATCGTAATCGCCGGGCGCTGGACGGTCGCCGTTCTGTCCGAACGGGTCTGCGCGAAAGCCGTTATTGGAGCTTTGCAGGATGTACCAGGTGCCGTTCGCGGGGCGGAAGACTGCGAGGTCGGCCTTGCTGTCGCCGTCAAAGTCCGCGGCGGCAGGAGTGTCCCCGCTTCCGCCGAACTGCACGCCGCGAAAGCCGTTGTTCGAGCTTTGCAGGATATACCAGGTGCCGTCGGAGGGACGAAAGACTGCGAAGTCCGTCTTCGAGTCGCCGTCAAAATCGCCGAGCGCGGGCTTGTCCGTGCTGGCTCCCCATGCCTGCGCTACGAACGCGCCGTTCGAGCTGTTGAGCCTGTACCAGCCGCCGTTCGACGAGCGCCAGACCGCGACATCCGCCTTCCCGTCGTTATCGTAATCGCCGGGCTCCGGCACGTCGCCTGCCTGTCCGAAGGGCGTCACGCGCAAAGAGCCGTTCGTGCTGAGCAGCGTGTAGAAAGTGCCGGTCGAAGGACGAAAGACAGAGACATCGACTTTGCCGTCGCCGTCATAATCGGCCGGCGCGGGCAGGTCGCCGCCGGTGCCGAAGGCGTCTGCGCGAAAGCCGTTGTTCGAGCTTTGCAGGATGTACCAGGTGCCGTTCGCCGGACGGAAGACGGAGGCGTCCGTCTTGTGGTCGCCGTCGAAATCGGCGTGGACTGCGTGCTGCACCGTGACGGCGTTGACGATGATCGTGCCGAACATCGCGTTGAAGCAGTGCGGGCTGCAAAAATACTGGAACGTCCCGGCCTGCGTGAAGGTATGCGAGTAGGTCGCGCCCTGCGGCGAAGAGGACGTCACGGCGCAGTTCGAGTCGCTGGGCGAGCAGAAGAGATTGTTGGCGACGCAGGCGGAGCCGTTGAAAGTGCCGCTGACGACGTTGTGCCCGACATCAGCAAAAGTCCAGCGCACAGTGTCGCCGACGTTGATCGCGATCTGCGCGGGCGAGAAGGCCAGCGTCGCGCCGGGGGCGACCGTGATGTCCACTATCTGCGCCGGTCTGGAAGCGTTGAGCGGAGTGTTCACGCTGTTGGTCAATCTGTCCATCGAAGAGGTCAGCGCGTCCGAGACGAAGCCGTTGCTGCGGAGCAACTGGTCGAGCCCCGGCCCGCTCATCTTGTCATGCATGTTGTGATCCATGCCTGACATCTTCGTGATGTTGACGGGCAAGGTTCCGCGCTGCTGCGCCGTGCGCTCCGCTCCGTTTCGATGAGCGTCGTGCGCGGTGGTGGCGTTCTTGCCGCTGCTGCTGAGTGCGAGAAAGGTCGTGAGCGCGAGGCTCAAGGTCAGTGTAATTGCCAGAGAGATACTGAGCCGGTAGCGAAGTCGCATAATGTGTCTCCTTCAGAACAACAGTTCCACGGGCAAGCTGAAAAATACAGAAGTAGTGTATCTTTTGTTTCAAAGAATATAAGGGGGGTTGGCTTTGGCGGCAAGGTTTTTCCGGCTCGGTCAACGGTGCGAGGCCGTCTGGTGGTCTCCGACAGACCACGGACCGAAAGCAGGCTTGCCGCCAAGTGCCACATGCGAGCTCACGTTTTCACGCGAGCCTGAGTTATAGACCCACCGCGGCGCGTGCAGCGTGGCATTCTCGGAAAGGCCGGGGAACGCCTCACCGCAGAGACGCAGAGGGAGCGCGGAGGGAGCGCAGAGATGGTTGAAAGTCATGCTATCTCTGCGTGATCTCTGCGGAAACTCTGCGTCTCTGCCGTAAAGGCGTCCCTCCCCGCCACTAAATTCCAAGAATGCCACGCTCTGCCCGGAGCCCGTGCGTATAATCCACACTGTCCTGAGGGTAATTGGCTTGAGAGAGTCAACTATTCATTGACACATCAACCGGTATGAACAACCTGTCCATGGAAGAGCTGCTGAATAAAGCCTTCTCTCTAGCCTGCTTTATCCTCGGCGAGAGGGACGCGGCTCTGCGCACGGTCGCGGAGGCGATGGCGCGGCTCGATGTGACGACCGCAGCTCAGGGCAAAAGGCTCTATTACAAGCCGTCCGGCACAGCCTGGCTCGGTCAGGAGAAAGCCGACCGGTATCGGAACAAGGTTCTTTTCAGTGAGACACATTTGCTCCAACGTCTCGTGTATATCGCTTCGGAGCCCTACGAGGAGCGCAGCGAAGAGACGATGGCCGCGAGCGAGGGCGGGCAGCGCGAGATGCTCATACATTATCTCAAGCATCTGGTGAGAATCACGACCCGGCGCAACTCTTTTTACGTGACCTTAGGAATCAGCCGCTTGCTTTATAACTACACGACAGCCGAGACGATGGAGGTTTACAACGCGGTGATTCAGGACCCGGAGCGCGTGAAGGACGATTACTATTATCGCTCTCGTAAAGGAGTTTTGATGCAAGAGCTGAAAAAACGTTTCGACGGTCTGATCTCGGTGGCGCGCGGCCCGCGCGGCGAAGAGAGATTTCACGCCTCGTCCGAACAGTCGCGCTTCATCGAGCTGGTCAAAGAAGCGCTCACCTTCTTCACGCCCTGGTACACGCCCTGCCTCGTTCCGGCGGGAGTCAATCCGATCATGGACGGCATCGCGGGATTTGAATCGCACGGGGCGAAGGAAGAGGACAAGATCGAAGTGGATCGCATCCACGCCGTGCTCCATCCTGATTGTCACGGACGGCTGGTGGAGGCCCTCGGCTTTGACGAGCCCGCGAGCCGCCTCGAAGTCCCGCACTTCTTTCTCTCGCAGGAGAGCGGCGGCGGCGAGGGCAAGCGCGGCAGCGGCGGCGGTAATCGTCGCCAGCAGTCCCCGCTCTCGGGCATCGAGCTGGACGACATCAAAGGACATCTCGACGGCCAGTCGGCGCGGCGCAAAAAAGCCTACGCCGGGCTCCTGCGCGTCGTCGTGGACGGTCACGAGCGCGCGCGCTTAGACCTCCTGCGCGCCAGCAGCACACGCTTCTCGCTCGACGCCGACGCCGAGCTGATCGAAGTCCGCACGCAGGTCGGCGAAGATGACCTACTGCTCGCCTCGCACCTCTGCGCGCCGCGCGAGTCTGCGAGCGGAATCGAGAACGCTTCGATCGTGCTCGAAGGCGGACAGAAGATCGCGCTCACGGTCTCGCCCGCTTCGGATGAAGACGAATCCATCGTGACGGTCGCGTACCGCGAGACGAGCCCGTTCAAGGCCGCCGCGCTCTCCTGGAAAAGATTCACGCAGGGCGCTGCCAGCCGGAACTCCGAGCGGCGGAGCTGGATGCCGGTCAGAGTCCCGGCGCTCGCGCTCGCCCTCGCGCTCCTCGCGCTCTGCACGTTCGGCGTCATGCAGTTCCTGCGTCAGCGCAATCAATCAAACCACTCTTTGGCGGGAACGGTGCCGGCCACACTGCCCAGTAATCAAGTGAAACCGGCCCTGAGCAATAATAGTCCCACCCCGCCTACCGGCGCAGTAGCAGCTGCATCGCCCCTCGCGCCTGCTGCGCCGGTCGAAAAACAGGAGCGCGCGTCGCAACGCAGCGAGCCGAGGCGCAAAGCCTCAGCGCCAGAGGCCGCCGCGACTAATGAGACGAATGCGACGAACGTGAAGAACGAGCCGTCGCGCTCCATCGAAGAGCAGCGCCGCAGAGAGACTGTCGCGCCCAAGCGGCCGGAAGTGAACGTGCCGTCAGAGCGCACGCGGCCGGAGAGCGGCGCGACGCGCGAGATGCCGATCTCGTCGAAGACGCTGCCTGCCCTGCCGCTCTCCGAGGTCAGAAAGATTTACGTCGAAGTGAATGGAGACGACGCTGACGGCGCTTCACTGCGCGGGAAGCTGATCGAGAATTTGAACGCCAGCGGGAAATTCGCCCTGGTCGAGACCAAGGATGAAGCGGATGCTCTGCTGCGCGCGACCGTGACCGGAACGAATGTCGGCGCGGTGCTCATCAACCCGCGCGGCGAAACGATCTGGCGCGTGAATTATACGGGTTCTAACGAGAGTGTGGCTGCCGGAATTGTTAAGGAACTGCTCGATGTAGCCAGCAAGAACAGGCGACATTAGAGCGGCGCAGGGGGAACCGACAGCCGCATCACGGGCCAGCAGGCAATAGTCAGTAG
>JAFBAJ010000725.1 GCA_019247865.1 Acidobacteriota bacterium | reverse complement strand
CTGGGCGCAGGGATCGGCGGACTGACGGCGGCTTATCTGCTCAGGAACGCTGATTATCAGGTACAGATTGTAGAGGCACAGAACCGCGCCGGCGGGCGCAGCTATACGGTCCGCCGGGATTACACCTTTACTGAAGAAAGCCCGGAGCACGGCACGACCACCCAGACATGCAGGTTCGATAAAGACCTGTACCTCAATATGGGACCGGGGCGGCTCCCGTTTCATCACCGGCGCGTGCTCAAGTACTGCGAGCTGCTTGGCGTACGGCTTGAGCTTTACGTGATGGACACTACGGCCAACCTTTTTCAGACCCCGCTGGCCTTCGACGGCAAGCCGCAGACCCGACACCGGATTCTCAACGATACTCAGGGCTATATCGCCGAACTGCTGGCTAAGGCCATCCGGAAACGGAGCCTCGACGAAGAACTGACGGAGGTGGACAGGGATAAACTTCTCAGCCTTCTAGTGGACTTCGGCGACCTGCAAAGCAACTATACTTACGCCGGCTCGACGCGCTCCGGCTGCGAGTATCCGTTGACGGTCGAGCAAAGTTGCGAGCCCGAATCGAGGCTCTCGCTCCAGTATCTGCTCAGCTCCGAATTCTGGAAACATCGTTTCTATCAACCGATTGATTTTGAATGGCAGCCGACGCTCTTCCAGCCCGTCGGCGGCATGGACAGGATTGTGGACGGCTTCAAGAACAAGGTCGGAGACCTCATCGAGTACGAGGCCGAAGTGACGGGCATCCGGCTGGTCAAGGAAGCCAACAAGGATTCGGTCGAAGTCACCTACCAGAACCGGAATACTCATCAGAAACAGACCCGGCGCGTGGATTTCTGCATCAGCAATATACCCGTGCCCTTGCTCAGAGCAATCCCCGCCAACTTCTCGGATCAGTTCACGAAGGCGCTCAACCGTGCGCGCTTCGCCCCGACCTGCAAAGTCGGCTGGCAGGCGAACAAACGTTTCTGGGAGTCCAATGAGAATCAGATTTACGGCGGGATCAGTTACATCGACGACATCATCACGCAGATTTGGTATCCGTCGAACGACTATTTTTCAGGCAATGGCACCTTGACCGGCGCTTACAACTACGATCAGGACGCCATCAATCTCGGTAAAATGAGTTTGCGAGAGCGGCTTGAAGCGGCGCGCAAATCGGCTTACAAACTGCATCCGGAGTTCATGAACAACGAGATCGTGCCGATTGACCTGGGCCTCTCCATCGCCTGGCATAACGTGCCGTTCCAGCGCGGAGGCTGGGCCGACTGGGATGGCTCAGACCCCGCGGATCAGGAAGCTTATAGCCAGCTCCTTGAGCCGGACGGCCATTTTTACGTGGTCGGAGATCAAGTCTCGCCGCTTCCGGGCTGGCAAGAGGGCGCCATGATGTCCGCCGAATACGTCGTGGAGCAGATCGCCGCGACCATCCTGCGTCGCATTAAACCGGTTCGACCGGCGATCCGCCGCGCGCCGAACACCCGGGAGATCGTGCAGGGGATATTTTGAGCGCCAGGCCGCGAGATATGAGCCTCGTTGCTCCTTCGTTGGCTGCAAATCTCGCGGCCTGCGCCCGTTGTGGCGAAGCGTAATTTTCGACTTGAAGACTACGGTTAAGGGTAGAAACGCAATTGCTCATCCGTGAGCAGATTCAACTGCTTGCCAATCAATTCCCACACTTGCGCGAGATGCGTTTCGTTCGTCAAGAGGTTACCGACGGCAATGCGGAGCGCCAACCGCCCGTGCAGCCTCGTATGTGTTAGATAGGTCTCGCCCGTCGCGTTGATGCGTGCGAGCAGCCGCTCGTTAAATTCATTCAATGCTTCTTCGGAAAGAGTGCTGCCGCGCCCATCGTTTATCGCGCGCGCGCGAAAGCAGACAACGCCCATCTCGACCGGCGCGAGCGTTTCAAATCTTTCGTCAGACCTAATCCATTCGGCGACCAACAGCGCGAGGCGGCAGGCTTCGCGGATGCGCGCGGCGAGTCCCTCGCGCCCGAAGCAGCGGATGACGAACCAAGCCTTGAGCGCGCGAAACCGACGACCGAGTTGGATGCCATAGTCCATGTAGTTCGGCATCATTTGACCGGCGCGCTCGGCGTCGCCGCGCAGATATTCGGGGACGAGCGAAAAGACTCGGCGCAGGGCTTCGGGGCGACGCACATAGAGCGTGCTGAAGTCGCGCGGCACGAACAGCCACTTGTGCGGATTGAAGACGACGGAATCCGCCCGCTC
>JAFBAJ010000591.1 GCA_019247865.1 Acidobacteriota bacterium | reverse complement strand
ATTCGCGCGCAGCTCTCGCTCGTCCTCGAAGGCATCATGTGCCAGGCGCTCCTGCCGAAAGCGGACGGCGCGGGCCGTGCGATGGCGCTCGAAATTCTGGTGCCGAACGCGGCCATCCGCAACCTGATCCGCGAAGACAAAGTCCACCAGATCTACTCGATGATGCAGACGGGTCAGGACAAGTACGGGATGCAGACCTTCAACCAGTCGCTGGCGACGCTCTTTCACCGGCGGCAGATCTCGCTCGAAACGGCGATGCAGCGCTCATCGAACACGGACGAGTTGAGAGACCTCATCGATCGCGGCTCAGGACTCAACACGGGCCAGCCGAACGGGCCGCGTCCCGGAATGCCAGGGATGCCGCCGCCCCCGCCGCGTCCCGGCGCTGGACAGCCGCATCCGAGCCCTTACGCGCAGGCCCGTCCCGTCGGCTCGCGACCGGGCCCAAGATAAAATCATTTTCGATTTTTGATTTTTGATTTGCGATGGCAGTCAATCAAAAATCGGAGATCAAAAATCAAAAATTTCCAACTGGAGTTTCACGAACATGCCAACCTACGTCTTCAAAGGCCGCAACCGCTTGAACGAAACGGTCGTCGGCGAGAGAGTCGCAGATAACCGGGAAGCCCTCCGGCAGCTCCTGCGCCGCGAGCAGGTCACGCTCACTTCCGTCAAAGAGAAGGGGCGCGAGATCGGCATCCCCAAGCTCGGCTCGCGCAAGCGCGTCAAGGCCAAAGAGCTGGCGATCTTTACGCGCCAGTTCTCCGTCATGATCGACGCCGGCCTCCCGCTCGTGCAGTGCCTCGACATTCTCGCGCAGCAGCAGGAGAACAAGCACTTCCAGCAGGTCTTGAATCAGGTGCGGCAGGACGTGGAAGAGGGCTCGACCCTGGCGGCGGCGATGGCGCGCCACCCGAACATCTTCGACCAGCTCTACACCAACATGGTCGAAGCGGGCGAGACCGGCGGTATCCTCGATCTCATTCTCCAGCGTCTCTCGACCTTTATCGAGAAGATGGTCAAGCTCAAGCGCGACGTAGTCTCGGCCCTGATCTATCCGTCGGCGGTCGTCGTGATGGCGATTGCGGCGGTGGCCGTCATCATGATCGTCGTCATTCCGCAGTTCGAGAATATCTTCATCGGCCTCCTGGGGCCGGGCGAGGCGCTGCCCTTGCCGACGCGTATCGTGACGGGCGTCAGCCGCTTCATGGCGGGCTGGGGCGGCCTCGCGATCCTGCTCGTGATTATCGGCATCAGCGTCGCCATACACTTCTACTACCGGACTCCGGCGGGCCGTTACAAGATTGACAAGCTGCTCCTCAAGCTTCCGATCTTCGGCATCATCCTGCGCAAGATCGCCGTCGCGCGCTTCTCGCGCACGCTCTCGACGCTGCTCTCTTCGGGCGTGCCCATCCTGCAATCGCTGGACATCACCGCACGCACGGCCGGCAACGTCATCATCGAGGAAGCCATCCTCAAGGTGCGTGCCGGGGTGGAGCGCGGCGAAAGCTTCGTCGAGCCCCTCAAGGCGACCGAAGTCTTCCCGCACATGGTCGCGCAGATGATCGGCATCGGCGAACAGACCGGCGCCCTGGATGCCATGCTCGGCAAGATCGCGGACTTCTACGAACAGGAAGTGGACTCCGCCATCGCCAACCTGCTGACCCTCATCGAGCCCATGCTGATCGGCTTCCTCGGCGTCACCATCGGCTCCATCGTCATCGCCATGTACCTCCCCCTCTTCACCCTCATCGGCAAACTGGCGACGCAGGGCAACTAGCCTGAGACGGATTCGTTTGGAGGAATAGACCTCTACACTGAAGAAGATTTTGATTCCGCCGCCTGCATGTTTGGAGCATGCAGGCGGCTTTTTTTTTGCTTGATGCTTTCAGAAGCACATTAGCCTGTCAGAAATGACAGTTATCGTTTCGTCACCCGGACAATAGAATCAGCAAGTATGCGGAATCTCGCCACAAGGGGCTGCACACTGAAACTGTGTCTAAGTCCGACCTAAGTAAGGATTCATGTTTAAGCGTTGGCAAGGCGCGCGGCGGATTCAATGGAGGACTTATGGTCGCGACACAGACATCGGTCGGCAGCTTGAGCAGCCACGGGACAGCTCGCTCCACTGTGAAGGGCGTGCCGCTCAGCGATGAAGATGATTTATCTGCAGGGCAATCCGCTCCTGCGCGAGCCCTGCCCTCTCCTTCGTTTACACGCATCCGAATCGGGTCATCAGGGAGAACGACCTCGACCTGATTTTCATGGCTGGCCCTGGACACGGAGCGCCCGGCGTGCTCGCGCGCTTCTTTTGAGGAGTTCTCTTTTCCGGGCGGCATCGGCAGCCACGTTCTCTCACATGCCTGGGGCGCGGCCTTCTATAACCTGAGTCTGATCGTCGCGGCGGTCGTGGGCGACGGTGGAGCAGAGACAGGCCCGCCGGCCTTTCTGACGACACGCCGGACAGGTATGGAGAGGGTACAAAATGAAAACCACAGACCATCAATGGCGCACACTCCGTTCGACGGTGCTGTGTGCGGTT
>JAFBAJ010000399.1 GCA_019247865.1 Acidobacteriota bacterium | reverse complement strand
CAGGCCGAACACCGCGGCGAGCTTGCGCCGTGCGCCGATCACGCCCTGCGTCGCGTCGTAGAGCGTCAGCCGTTCGCCTTCCCAGAGCGCAATCGTCGCGTGCGGCTCCATCGGGTTGTGATGCTCGGTCGGCGTGCGATACATCTCGTCGACGCGGACGGCCGCCGCGTTCAGTCCTGCGTCCGGATTGCCGCGCGTCACATCCGCAGGCTTGCCCGCAACCTTGCCCTTAGGAGGCTTCGCATTGCCGCGCTCGCGCTCGATGTCGATTGCGGGCGGCTGCTCGTCGTAAGTGATGCGCAGGAGGTCTGCCGCGCGGCGTGCCTGCTCCAAAGTCTCCGCGACGACCATCGCGACGTACTGCCCGCTGTAATAGACGATGGGGCTCTGGAGCGGAACGCGCTTGCCCGCCGCATCGCCCTCGGCCGGATTCGTCACGACGGGCTTCATCTTAGGCGCGTTCTCGTGCGTCATGATGTGGAGCACGCCGGGCACGCGCTCGGCCTCGCTCGCGTCGATGCTCTTGATGCGGCCGTTGGCGACGCCCGCGCCGACGAGCGCGGCGTAGGCCGTCCGCTCGACCGGAAATTCGACGGCGTAACGCGCGCCGCCCGTCACCTTCAGTCGTCCGTCCACGCGGTCGAGCGGCTGGCCCACCACGCCTTTGTTCTGATTCTTCGCTTTGCTGTCCTGCCCGTTCGCGCTCACGCAGCACCTCCCGCTTTCCCGCCTGCGTTCATATTCGCCAGGCCGTTTAAGACTCTCACCACGGCGCGCTTCGCCATCTCGATCTTGAAGGCGTTGTGCTTCTGCGCCGTTGCGCCCTGCAGGGCAGCCTCGGCCGCAGCTTTGAAAGTCTGCGCGCTCGCCTGCGCGCCGGTTAAGATTTTTTCCGCTTCGAGCGCGCGCCAGGGTTTATGCGCGACGCCGCCCATCGCCAGCCGCGCCGCAGCGATCTTGCCGCCCTTGATCTCCAGCGCCGCCGCGACCGAGACGAGCGCGAAAGCGTACTGCGCGCGGTCTCTGACTTTGAGATAAGCGGAGCGGCGCGCGTGTGCGCTCGCGGGCACGTCGACCGCCCAGATCAATTCGTCCGGTTGCAGGTTGGTATCGACCTCCGGCGTCTCGCCCGGCAGACGATGAAACTCCGTCAGCGGAATCGAGCGTGGGCCGCGCGGCCCCTGAACCTGCACGACCGCATCGAGCGCGGCCAGCGCGACGCACATGTCGCTCGGGTGCGTGGCGATGCACTTGTCGCTCGTGCCGAGGATGGCGTGGATGCGATTGAAGCCGGGGATGGCCGGGCAGCCTGAGCCGGGCACGCGCTTGTTGCACGGGAAGCTGGTGTCCATGAAGTAGTAGCAGCGTGTGCGCTGCATCAGATTGCCGCCGACCGTCGCCATGTTCCTGAGCTGCGGCGAAGCGCCCGCCAGCAGAGCCTCGGAGAGCACCGGATAGCCTTTCCTGACGAGCTTGTTATTCGCGACCTCGCTGTTGCTCACGCCCGCGCCGATGCGCAGGCCCTGAGGCCCCTCTTCAATCGTCGTCATCGGGAGGCGTGTGATGTCCACCAGCGCGCTCGGCTGCTGCACGTTCATCTTCATCAGATCGACGAGATTGGTTCCGCCCCCCAGAAACTTTGCGCCGCGATTGGCCGCGACCTCTTGAATCGCTTCGGCCTGCGTGCGCGCGCGTTTGTATGTAAATGAGTTCATCTTCTCTTCACCTCTTCACTCTTCCCTGAGCGCCTCAAGCGCGCTTGCCGCGCACCTCTTCGATGGCGGCGACGATGCCGTTATAAGCGCCGCACCGGCAGATGTTGCCGCTCATGCACTCGCGCACGCCCATCCCTTCTGGACAGCCCTCTTTGAGCAGCCCGGCGGCGGACATGATCTGCCCCGGCGTGCAGTAGCCGCACTGGAACCCGTCGTGTTTGATAAAAGCTTCCTGCAGAGGATGGAGCGCTTCGCCGTTTGCGAGTCCTTCGATGGTCGTGATCTCAGCGCCGTCATAAGAGGCCGCGAGCGCGAGGCAGGAATTGATGCGATGGCCGTCGGCCAGCACAGTGCACGCGCCGCACTGCCCGCGGTCGCAACCCTTCTTCGAGCCGGTGAGCCCGATCCGCTCGCGCAGCGCATCGAGCAGCGTGACCTGCGGCTCAAGCTGCAAAGCGTGGCTCCGGCCGTTGACGCGCAGCGTGACCGGAATCGTGCCCGCCGTCTCGCTGGCCGCAGAATTCACCGGCGAGTTGGTCTGCGCGAAGATTTTTAAGCGATAGCTGAAGAGCAGATTCGCCGCCGCGAGGCCGCCGCCCGTCAGGAGCGCCTGCTTGAGAAATCTTCGGCGCGCTTCTCCGTCCTCCGAGAGAAAAGCGCTCAGCTCTTCGTGCCCCACGC
>JAFBAJ010000397.1 GCA_019247865.1 Acidobacteriota bacterium | reverse complement strand
CTGACCGAAACCATCGTCGATGTCATCGTGCGTGCGCCGCTTCAGGCGCGCAAGTTTCATCCGGGGCAGTTCTATCGCTTGCAGAATTACGAGACGGATGCGCGCGTCGTGCACGGGACGAAGCTGATGATGGAGGGCATCGCCCTGACCGGCGCGTGGGTGGATGTCGAGCAAGGGTTGCTGAGCCTGATCGTCTTGGAGATGGGAGTCTCTTCGCGGCTCTGCGCGACCTTGCAGCCGGGGCAGCCGGTCGTCGTGATGGGGCCGACCGGGACGCCGACCGAGATTCCGGAAAATGAGACGGTGCTGCTCGCGGGCGGGGGCCTGGGCAACGCCGTGCTCTTCTCCATCGCCAAAGCTTTGCGCGAGAAGCGCAATCGCGTCGTCTACTTTGCCGGATACAAGCGCGGCGAAGACCTCTTCAAGCGCGAAGAGATCGAGGCCGCGACCGATCAGGTCATCTGGGCGACCGACACCGGCGCGGAAGTCGCGCCGCAACGCCCGCAGGACACGCACTTTCGCGGCAACATCGTGCAGGCCATGCTGGCCTACGCCGAAGGCAAGTTGGGCGAGCCGCTCTTTCGTCTCACGGACGTGGACCGCATCATCGCCATCGGCTCAGACCGCATGATGAGCGCGGTCAAGGACGCGCGCCACGCAGTGCTCGCGCTGCACCTCAAGCCGCAGCACACGGGCATCGGCTCGATCAACAGCCCGATGCAGTGCATGATGAAAGAGGTCTGCGCGCAATGCCTCCAACGCCACGTCGACCCGAAGACCGGCGCGGAGTCCTTCGTCTTCTCCTGCTTCAATCAGGATCAACTGCTCGACGAAGTCGATTTCCGCAACCTCAACTCGCGCCTCCGCGCCAACACAGTGCAGGAGAAGCTGTCGAACCTCTGGCTGGATAAGTTGTTCAGGGAACTGGCGCGCACCTCTTGATAAATTTAGCCACAGAGACACAGAGCCACAGAGAAAGAGAGATAAGTTTTCTTCACTTCTCTGTGCCTCTGTGTCTCTGTGGCGATAATAACTTTTGCTGCTTGCTTCTCGTATCTCCTCCGAGCGAGTTGAGCAAACTCCATTCAGCATGTCATCATCAGAGCCCTGCTCCTAAAATCGTGTGCAAATGTTATCGGAGGAATAATGAGAAGATTTTTAGTCGTCTGTTTATTGCTTTCGGCGCTGGTCGCGCAGCTTCCGGCGGGTTACGCGCAGCAGCCGCGGCGTGGCGGGAAGGGAGCGACGGCTACTGCCGCGGCCTCTTCGTCGCGGAGCGTGGCCGAAGGGATTACTGCGGAGCAGCTCAGAGAGTATCTGTACTTCGTCGCGTCGGACGAGATGGAGGGACGCGACACGCCTTCGCGCGGGTTGAACACGGTGGCGAAATTCATCGCGACGCTGCTCGCGCGCTGGGGCGTGAAGCCGGCGGGCGACGACGGCACATACTTTCAGAAGATCGCGCTCAGACGCGCGCGCCTCGATCCGGCGCAGACGCGTGTCGAGCTGAACGGGCAGAGCTACACATACGGCGACGACTTTCTCGCCGTGCCGCGCTCTGGCACAGCATCCGCGCCGCTCGTCTTCGTCGGTCACGGCTGGCTGATGAAGAAGAAGAACGTGGATGCTTATCAGGGCCTGGACGTGAGGAACAAGATCGTCGTCGTCGCGGGCAATCTGCCTAAGGGCCTGACCCCGAACGACCCGTCGAACGGCCAGCGCGGCGTGGACTGGATGGAGCCGACCGAGTACGCGCAGAAGATGGGCGCGCTCGCGTTGGTCGAGGTGCCGGACTTTCAGACGCTCGCCGCGTGGGATCGCATCCGGCGCAACCAGCAGGCGGGCGGCGTCGTCACCGTCACGCGCCTGCAGGAACAGGAGGACGCGCAGCTCCCGCAGCTCGTCCTCTCGCCGCGCCTCGCAGCGTTTCTCTTTCAGGGCGAGAAGCACAGCGCGAACGAGATCTCGCAGAGCATGAGCGGCGGCGAGCCGGTCGCGCCCTTCGAGCTGAATCCGGCCAAGAAACTGAGCTTCAACATCTCCGGCCAGGACGAATCGCTCTCGACGCAGAACGTCGTCGGCATCATCGAAGGCTCAGATCCCAACCTGAAGAACGAGTACGTCGCCGTCGGCGCGCATTACGATCACGTCGGGACGGGACAGCCCGGCAGCGGCAGCCGTTTCCCCTCACGCGACGGCAGCAAGAACGACATCATCTGGAACGGGGCGGACGATGACGGCTCCGGCACGGTCTCCGTCCTCTCGATGGCCGAAGCGCTCTCGCATGCGTCGCGCAGGCCGAAGCGCTCAGTGCTCTTCGTCTGGCACTGCGGCGAAGAGAAGGACCTGTGGGGCTCCGACTATTTCACGCGTTTCCCGACCGTGCCGCTGCAGAGCATCACCGCGCAGTTCAACATCGACATGATCGGTCGGAGCAAGAAGGAGGGAGATACCAACCCCGCCAACAAATCGCTGAGCGGGCCGAACGAGATTTACGTCATCGGCTCGAAGATGATGAGCACGGAGCTGGGCGAGCTCAGCGAAAGGATCAACCAGTCCTATCTCAACCTGAGCTTCAACTACACCTACGATGATCCGAAAGACCCGAACCGCTTCTTCTTCCGCTCGGATCACTACAACTACGCGGCGCACGGCATCCCGATCATCTTCTACTTCGACGGCGTGCACGAGGACTATCATCGCCCCGGCGACGAGCCGCAGAAGATCGATTACGACAAGATGCAAAGGGTTGCGCGCACGATCTTCATCACGCTCTACGAGACGGCAGACCTCAAGACGCGGCCCGTCGTGGACAAAAAGCTGCCGTCCGAACTGACGAACTGAGCCACGGAGTCACGCGGATAAAAGCTAACTTAAATCCGTGCTTATCCGCGTAAATCTGTGGCCTATTTTTGCGGCAGCATCTCGGCCAGCGTCTCGAACGAGTCGTGGACGGGAGGATAGGACTCTGCCAGGGCCGCGTCGGAGCCGTTCGCGGCATCCTGCCTGAACTTCGCCAGCGCGTCGCCGAAGAGCTTCAATTCCTTTTCAAAAGCGGCAGTGTCTTTGACTCCTGCGGGCACGCCGAGCTTGAGGATGGCTTCGCCGCGCGAG
>JAFBAJ010000395.1 GCA_019247865.1 Acidobacteriota bacterium | reverse complement strand
GTTGCCGTGCTGCCCGCCGTTGGGCCCGCCGGTCTGACCCACCGGGCCGTCTGGCTGGCGCGGAGCGAAGTCGTCGTTATTGCGTCCCCACTGAAACCTGGACGGAGCTTCGGGCGAATCTGAGAGCGGCACGCGCGTCTTCTGTCCGGAGTCTAAGATGACAGGCATGTCCGGCATGGACAGGCTCGACACTGCGACCTGACCTTCGTGCACGAAGACCTGCGTCTCCTTCTCTGAGACGAGCACGTCGAAGAGCGTGCCCCGCACGGCGATGACGGCCGTCGGCGTGTTGACGCGATAAGGATTGGGCCGCCCTCCGACCTTCTCTATCTTGACGCGCGTCTTGCCGCGCAGGACGTTAAAGATCGTGCGCGGAGTGCGCGACAGATCCAGAATCTCGACCGTCGTCTTTTCGCCGATGATGGCCTGCGAGCCGTCCGCCAAACCCAGCACGAGCCGCCCGCCACGCGCCGTCCGGATCATGTCCCCCGCGAGCAGCTCGTCGTTGACGCGATACTCTACTTTGGTAAACGCGGACTGGCCCTGCGTGCGGCGTTGAATCTCGACCGCTCCGCTGCTGCTCAGGATGCGCGCCGAGACGAGCGTCTGCGCACGTGCGCTCATGAAGGCGAAGAGGATGATTGCGGGGAGCAGTAGATAAGACCTTGTGGCTCGCTTGTTGGACATAGTGTCACCTGTCAGGGGTTAAAGGACGGAAGCCGCAGACCGCAGTCCGAGCGGTCAACCAACGCTCGTGCACATCAATTATCATACCACTTTACAGAACGCGGGCTTAAACACAAAGGTGCGAAGAGACAAGGGAATTTCAGGGAATTTTGTGTTTGAATTTTTCTCGTGTGACAGAATTGAACATCGCCCAAAAGAAGCGCTCCGGCGTCTGTGACAAAACTGCTCAATCGCGCGCATGACGCGGAGTGCGAAAAGTGCGTTGGAAAATTATTTCATCAAGCAGGGGTTGGATTTAAGCTGCAAAGCCGGAGCCGTTCACGCCTGTGGCCTGTCGCTTGCTATTTAACCGGCCGTGCTATCCAGATAGGAAGCGCGGGCGGCCTGGCATGACGCTGAGGACTGTGAAGAGGGGCTAACTTCATAGTAAAACGGGCAGGTCGCCTGCGCTTCCTAATCCCATCAGAAAATTTCACGCAAAGGCGCAAAGACGCAAAGAAAAGCTTAAAAGTCTTTCTTTGCGTCTTTGCGCCTTTGCGTGAAATTTACTTGACTGCTGAGTAGCAGTAACAGTCTCTCGGCTCCGGGCTCATGTTCGGATGAACGGCGCGGCGGCGGAGGATACCTTCGCGCTGCATCCCTGCCTTTTCGAGGACGCGCGCCGAACCGGCGTTCTCCGTATCGCAGGTAGCCGAGACGCGATAGATCTTTTCCTGACTCAAGGCCCACGCGACGATCTCCCTCAGAGCTTCGGTCATCAACCCGCGTCCCCAGTGCTCGCGCGCGAGGACGTAGCCGACATCGACCCGAAACTCGTCGTGCCGCATCTCGATCATCCCGACGACCGCGCCCGTCTCTCTGAGCTCGATGACGTAAGGGAAACGCGCGCCGCCCTCCCACGCCGCGATGCAGCCCGCGACGACGCGCTCCGTGACCTCCACGTTCTCGTGCGGCGGCCAGGTCAGGTAGCGCGCGACCAGCTCGTCCTGCGCGTATGCCTCGAAGATCGCCGTCGCATCTTCCGCGACCGGCTTCCTCAGCACGAGCCGCGCGGTTTCGATTCTCAAAGGTGGTTTCATCTCTCAGTCTCTTTGCCAGTTCTGCCCGTCAGGCTGGCGACGATGGCGGTCAGCTCCGCCGGCTCGACCGGCTTAGGGACGTGCATCTGGTAACCGGCCGAGAGCGTGCGCAGGCGGTCTGCGACGCGCGCGTAGGCCGTCAGGGCGATGGCCGGGATCGCGCCGCCCTCTTCCGGCGCGCGCGCACGGAGCTTGCCGATGAGCGTGAAGCCGTCTTCGTCCGGCATCCCTATGTCAGCGATGATGAGGTCCGGCCTCCACTTTTCAAGCTGCGCGAGCGCGCCGGAGACAGTGTTGGCGGTCTGCACTTCGGCTCCGGCGCTCTGCAGGACAGCCGAGACCATCTCCAGCGTGTCCGGCTGGTCATCCACCGCGAGCACGCGCACGCCTTCGAGCAGCCGCCCTTCGTTCATGCCCGCGCCGCGTCCGGCGGTCGGATGCGCGCGCCCG
>JAFBAJ010000318.1 GCA_019247865.1 Acidobacteriota bacterium | reverse complement strand
TTCATGACGATGGTGGCCTGGATGGGGTTCGGCGGCCAGCGCCTGCGGATAGCCCGGAGGGTCTCGAACGGATGCCTGAGCCGCCCTGCGAGCGGCGGCGGAACGACGTGCGCCACAGAGACAGGGTTCTCCCATTCCCTGAGGACGGCGGGCACGAGCCAGCGCGGCAGGTTCCGCGCGGCCTCTGCGATGGGAAGATGCTTGATGTCCGCGCCGAGCAGTTGGTGCGCGAGGCCGACCGTGCAGCTCACCCAACCGGCGCGCTTGCGATTGCTGGTCAGGCAGGCTTCCCAATCGAGCGCTGCGCCGTAAGCTTCCGTCAGGAGCGCGATGTCGCAGAGCGCGGCCGGACGCCACGCGCCGTGATGCAGGAAGTGCACGCACAGGACGCGCAGGTGGTCTTCAATGGAGAGGACGCGGAACGACGCCTCGCCCAGCGTGACCGCTTCCGCACGCGCGTAGAGTTCTTCGAACGGCTGCTCGTCCAAATGATCCGCGCCCCTGTGCAGGTCTACGAAAAATTTCCGCCCCTCTTCGCTCGACAGAATCTTTTCCGCCGCCGCGAACTGCGCGGGCCGGACGAAGAGGTCTATGTCGCCGTACGGCCTGAGCGCAGGTTCCGGATAATGTCGAGCCATGCTCCATCCTTTCACCAGCAGGGGCTCGATGCCATCGCCGCGCAGGAGCTGGACGACCTGCTCTATCTCTCGCTCGTGGATGGCCGATTGAAGCGTGTAGAGGCGATAGGTTTGCTTGAGGTCTGCGGCTGCACGCGTCTCTTTGAGGGCCGAGTGGCGAAGCTTCCAGAAAGCCAACGCGCCGCCACCTGATGCGATCAGGAGCGGCGCGATGTCGTTTAACTCTTCCTCGGAAATCGCAGGCGACGGCGGCTGTTCCCGCCACGCTCCCGCGAGCAGGCTTGAAATGAGCTGGCTCGCGGGCTTTCCCGTGCGAGTCTTCGACGTGTTCACTTGACTCGCCACAACTTAAACCGACTTCATCAAGGGCATGTGGCCGGAGGCGTGCAAGTCGCCAGCGTACTGCAACAGACGACCGTCGTGCTGCACGTCGCGCCAGAGGCGATGCAGGTCACGGCATGTGCGGCTGTGGGAGACATGATCGAGATGACGATCGGGAGCGCGACCGCCGTCGCCAGTCCGACCCGGCGCATCAACTCGCGACGCGAGACTCCCTTCATCTGCGGCGGCAGCGCGACACGCGACGCCAGCAAATGATCCTTGCCCAGTTGATCCAGAGCCAGATAGACGACATCTTCTCCGACACGCGCCTGGAACTCCTGTGTGAGCTTACGCGCGATCTGCGCGACGCTCGTGCGCCCGTCGCAATGCTGCCAGATACGCGCGGCCGTCAGGTTCAGGCAATGCGCTTTGTGCCGTTCCAGATCGTAGATCAGAACTTCATCAGGCATCTGCTGGACGACCAGCCCCTCCTGGCGAGCGAGAGGTTCATGATCCGTTGTTCGTTTCTGCATGGGGCCTCCGTAAATATTTTAGCGGCACGGTCCTAATCAGAGCCCGTCTTGCTGGGAGTCGGCGCGCTCTGCTCAATGCACAGCCAGATAATAGCACTATTAGGCCATGAAATTTAAGATAGAATCTATTACCTGTCGGGCTTCGCCACGTTTGCTCTTGAGCACGGACGCGCGTGATGCTACCCGATGTAGTGTTGAAAGCGCAACCTCAGGCTGGCGACGCGCTGAGATCGTGTGCGCCAAAAGCTCCAATGTTCCCTGCCCCGCGCTCAGTTTTTGCGGACGCCAGCGCGCGCCCTCCTTGTAATTACTGATGACCACGAGGCCAACCGGCAAAGGCTTCTTGCCCACCTCTCCGCCGAGCGCCTGCGCCGGATAATCGGTCTGTTCGACCTTCCCCGGCTCGCGAATCGAGAGCGGTTTCGGGAACGGATGGACGCGTCCCTGCTCATCCAGCACCGCGTACTCGTCCGAATAGTAGGTCGCCCCGGCGCGCAGGAGCTCTCGGACGAGCGTCGTCTTGCCGCTGAAGCTCCGGCCGGGGAGCAGCAGGGCGCCATGGGCACAGCGGACCACGCCGGCATGGACGAAGACCCGGTCGGGGGCCGCGAGCGACACGACCGCACGCACACCCGCATCGACCGCGTGGACCGCCTCGGACAGGTCGTGATCCCGACGGGTGCCGTCCGCTCCCACGAAAGAACACCCGTCGGGACCCACCTCGAGCGCGACGGAGGCGAAGGGCCGTGCGCCCGGGGAGAGGTGGCGCCGGTCGGGCGGGAGCACCTGCTCG
>JAFBAJ010000248.1 GCA_019247865.1 Acidobacteriota bacterium | reverse complement strand
AAACTGCTTTTTACGGCACGTAAGCTGACGGCAGCGGCACATCGCCGTTGGCTCCGAACTGCTGCCCGTCGAGCGCGCCGTTCGTGCTTCTGAGGATGTACCAGGTTCCCGTCGCGGGGCGGAAGACGGCGAGGTCTGCATGAGCATCGCCGTCATAATCTCCCGGCGCAGGCACGTCTCCGCTCGCGCCGAAGGGCTGCGCGCGCAGAGTTTGAGACGCGCTCTGCCAGATATACCAAGTGCCGTCCGCGCGAAAGACCGCGACATCGGATTTCCCGTCGCCGTCGTAATCGCTCGTCACAGCGCGGTCGCCGCTCGCGCCGAAGTTTTGGGCGAAGAACGCGCCGTCGGAGCTTCTGAGGACATACCAGCCGCCGTTCGACGGACGAAAGACAGCGAGGTCTGCTTTGCCGTCACCGTCGAAATCTGCCGCGACGGGCTGATCTCCATTCGCCCCGAACTGCTGCGCACGAAGGTTGCCGTCCGAACTTTGCAGGATGTACCAGCCGCCGCTGGACGGGCGGAAGACAGTCAGGTCTGCTTTGCCGTCGCCGTCGAAATCTCTGGCGACCGGAATGTCGCCGCTCGTCCCGAAGGTGCGCGCGACGTATGCGCCGTCAGAGCTTTGCAGGAGATGCCAGGTTCCAGTCTCAGGCCGCCAGACGCAGATGTCCGCTCTGCCGTCCGCGTCAAAATCGGCGGGCATCAGGCGATCCGTGCCGTTGCCGAAAGGAGTCTGCCGGAACACATTGTTCAGGCTCAGCAGTTGATACCAGTTGCCTTCGCTCGGTCTGTAGACGCCGATGTCAGTCTTGCCGTCCGCGTCGAAGTCGAACGGAGCATGGCTGACGGGAGTGGTCGTCGCAGACTGGTTGATGGTCAACGTGCGCGCGCCGATCATGACTGTGCCCGTGCGCGGGTTGCCGGTCGAGTTCGGCGCGATGGTCAATCCAACCGTCCCGTCTCCGGTTCCGCTGCCGGCATTGATCGTGATCCAGTCTTCGCCCGTCGTCGCGTTCCAGCCGCAGATTCCGGCCGCGCTGACGCCGACGCTCAGAGCGCCGCCCGCGCCGCTGACCTGCAACGTCTCCTGGCTCAGAGCGAACGGGCAACCTGAGCCCTGCTGCACGGAGAAGGTGCGTCCCGCGACGGTCATTCTTCCGGTCCGCGCGGCTCCCATGTTGGGCGCGACCGTGAAGCTGACGACGCCGGAGCCCGTCCCGGTCAGGCCGGAAGTGATCGTAAGAAAACTCGACTGACTCGAAGCAGACCAGTCGCAGCTCGCGAAAGTTGCGCTCAGGTCAATCGTGCCCGTCCCGCCCGTGTGCGGAAAGACCTGCTGCGTCGGCGTGATGTTGAAGCCGCAGATGGTGGTCGAAGTGTTGATGATGAGCCCCCACCCGCCGCTGATGCTGCCGACATTATTGCCCTCGTCATCCACCGCGTACAGGCTCCACGTCCCGTTCGGGTTCGAGCCGTTGAGGTCTGAGAGATTCACGAACTGTGGAGCGTTCGCCGGAGCCGGAGCCGGGAAACTGTCGCCGCCGCCATAGTTGGTCGGCCTGTATGTGCCGGATGTCAGCGGCCCGTCGTCCGGCATCGGATTGGAAGATGCGCCGTCAATCGTCAGCGTGAGATTGCTGATCGGAACCGTGCCGCCGACATCCGACATCAGCAGCACGCTCCGCCCGTTCGGCGCGACCAGCAGGAGGTCTATGTCGTCCGGCGCAGTGTGGCTCAGGTTCTGGAGCGTCAGACTGAGCGAGCTCACGCTGCCGGTCAGCCCGTTGATCTGGATGCTCGATGGATAAGGCGAGGCCGGAGTCAGATCGCCGAGGGTGATGGCGGCGGCATTGCTGGGGATGATACGAATGTCTGCCGGACGCGAAGAGGCGCGCGCGCCGGTCGTGACCACCGTCCGCGCCGTGATCGAATGGGTTCCCGGCGGGGCATTTTGCCAGACGATGCTGTACGGCTCGGTCGTGTCGCTGCCGATGAGCGTCGTGTTGTCGTAAAACTCCACGCGCGCGACCGTGTATTGCGTCTGCGAACGCGTTGAGCTGAGCGTGATGTCCGTCAGCGAGGTGAAGGTCGAGCCCTCGGTCGGACTGAGCAGCGTCGGCCCCGGAATCGGGAGCGGATAGAGCGAGCCCGGATAAGTCGTCGTGATGGTGATGGGCTGCGAAGGAGACTGCCCGCCGCCGCTGTCCACCGCCACCGCAGTGATGTTGTAGGTAGTGACGAACGGATCGTTCCACACGATGAAATAGGGCGCGGAGGTGTCCGACCCGATCAGCATATCGTTCGCAAAGAAGTCCACGCGGCTGATGTTGCCGCCACCCGTGACATCCGCGCTGACGAAGATGTTGGTGGGCACGTTGATGTTTGAGTTGTTAGCCGGATACGTGATGCTGACGGACGCTTGCGGAGCAGAGGCGGCATCCGTCGTTTGCATCGAAGCCGAGTTTGAACGAATGATAAGGAGCGCGAGAGCCAGCATAAAACCGGCCACGAGATATTTCCTGGGCATGAGCTTTCCTATCTCCTGAACAGGGAAAGACCGATTGAAAAGACAGACGGGGGAATATATCTTTGGCTGGGTACGGCAATCATAATCAAAAAATAATAATTGTCAATCTTTAGATTTTTGTGGCGCGGATGCCGCAGGTTTCGCTGTCGAGCGTCGTCTTTCGGCAACACACGCCCATCAGACTCTGAGTTTTTACGCGCATTCAGCGAGAGCTGCGCGCGGCATGAGCTTTGCCATGTGTGATGTGTTGATCGGACGATTGGGATGAAAGATGCGGAGACCTACTTTTGATTAAACAGACGACACTCGCCTCACCCGCGGAAACAAGCGGCATCGGTCTGCACACGGCTGTGCCGGTGCAGTTGCGGCTCGTGCCCGCCCCGCCCGATACCGGTTACATCTTCCGGCGCACAGACCTCGGCGGCTTCGAGATTCCGGCGAGCGTCGAGTTCATCGCGCATTGCAGCTACGCGACGACGCTGATGCGTACGGGCGTCATGCTCTCGACGGTCGAGCATCTGCTCGCAGCCCTGCGCGGGATGCAGGTGGACAATGCTTTTATCGAAGTGGATAACCTGGAGCTGCCGATCATGGACGGCTCGTCCGAAGCCTTTATCGAGATGATCGAGGGCGCGGGGTTGGTCGAACAGCCGCTGGCGCGTAAAGCACTCCTCATACGCGAGCGTGTGACGGTCGAGCAGGGCGACAGAAGATTGAGCGTCGAGCCCGCGGACGCTTACGAGATAGATTGTCTGATAGATTTCGCGCACCCGCTGATCGGCGAGCAGCGTTTTCGTTTTGACCTGACCGACGGAGCCTTCGGACGCGAGATCGCCGCCGCCAGAACTTTCGGCTTCACGGCCGAGATCGAAGCTTTAAGAAAAGCCAACCTCATACGCGGCGGCTCGCTCGACAACGCAATCGTGCTCACGCCCGAAGGGATGTTGAATGAGACGACGCTGCGCTTCGCAGACGAGTTCGTGCGTCACAAGATTCTCGACATCATCGGCGACCTGGCGCTCCTGGGGATGCCGCTGCTCGGACGCATCAGCGCCGAGAAGAGCGGCCACATCCTGCACGCAGCCCTCATGACCAAACTCCTGCGCACACGCTCCGCCTGGGAGATCGTCGACATGCCTCAGAATTTTTCAACCCGCGCGGATTACAAAGCCCATCTCAAAGAGCCACTGCACGCCTAGCTTCCGGACGTGCCGTTGCCGCTCCGATTCAGCAGATTCTTGAGCACCACAATCGCATCCTCAACATTCGCAATCCGTGCGTCATGCTCGTTCGAACGCTCTGTCAACTGCGAGATGTTTTTGAACGAAACGTCCAATCGCTCAACCATCCGCTGAAACAATTCGGAGTGCTGAACAAGAGCCTCTTCCACTCGCGAGATACGCACAGCATCTGCCTTGCGCTCAAGCTCCGCCTGCGCCTGTAAAGCAGCGAGGCCGTCGACCTTCTTACCAATTCCTTCGACACGCTCCCCCAGCCTATCAATTCTCACGGTGATGCGTGCCAGCGTCTCCACGATAAAATCCATCTGGCGCTGCCGCTCTTCGTCGGTCATGCAGGTCTGCCTTTCTGAGGTTAGGCGAGCTTTATAACATGCGCGGTGAGCTTTTCATAGAGAGCTATGTTATGGCGCGCGCTCGAAGTCGTAGAGAATGTGTATGCGCAGGGCTCCGGCGATGAGTTCGGGGCGCATCTCTCTGGCGCGCAGGCGGAGCGCGCCGCCGGCGGCCTTGATCGGGACGGTCGGAGAGAGCTGTTCGGCTTTGAGCAGTTCGTAAGGGTTGAAGCGTTTGTCGATTGAGCCCTGCACGAGACTGACGACGATGCCGTTCGCCAGAAACGGAAGGCCGGAGAGCTGCACCTGCTCGACGCGGACGCGTGCCATCAGGGCTTGTCGCTCGCGGTCGAACTCCAGTGTGACGACGGCGCGCGCCCAACCGCTGAAGCTCAAACAGCCGAGCCCGGCATCGTACGTTCCCGAAAAAGCGAGGGGCGCGATGATGCGTCCGTCCTCGAAATGGACTGCGGTTTTGACGCCGTCGCGTTCGCGTTCCAGCACGATCACGCTCGCGCAGCCGTCCGCGCTCTTCAGGGGAGCATGCGCGGCGAGGACGATCTGGCGATTCTCCTCCGCCTGGTCCTGCGCGATTGAGAGCGGGAATTCCGGCTCGTGCAGGCGCGTGAACATCGCCTCCAGGAGTGAGTTGACGAACTGCTCGTTGAGCATGATGGTCGCCTCGGCCGCGGGCTCTGCGCTCACAGTCCGCGCCCGCCGCGTGTTTTCGGACTGCGCCATCGCACTCGACCCACACGCGCCGACGATGAGCACCAGGCCCAGCCAGCAACTCATAACCTTTGACTTAGAGATTAATTTCATCCTTCATCCTTCCGCCTTCGTCCAACGCTTTTCAGAGCCCGCTGCGCACGATGTCGTGGAGGCGTATCAGTCCGACGCAGAGGCGCGCGGCGTCAACGACCGGGAGCACGGAGATCTGCGACGGGCGATCCTCCATCAGTCTCAGCGCGTCATAGGCGAGCAGCTCCGGCTCGGCGATGGTCGGATCGCGCGTCATCATCCCCTCGCAGGTCAGCGATTCCAGCTCCGCGCCCCTCCGCTTTTCAAGCACGCGCCGCACATCGCCGTCTGTAATGATGCCGACGAGGCGGCCCGCGCTGTCCACCACATTGACCGCGCCGAGGCCGCCGCGACCGATGGCCGTGATGACTTCCAGCCACTTCGCCTCTGCACGGATGGTCGGGTTCCTTTCCCCGCCGTGCATCAGGTCAGACACCTTGAGCGTCAGGCGTTTGCCGATGCGGCCCGCCGGATGGTTCTGCGCGAAGTCTTCGAGCGTCCAGCCGCGCGCCTCCATGAGGGTCATCGCCAGAGCGTCGCCGATGGCGAGCGCGACCGTGGTGCTCGTCGTCGGCGCGAGGTTCAAGGGGCACGCCTCCTTGTCCACAGACGCGTCGAGCACGATGTCTGCGCGCTCGGCCAGCGTCGAATTGAGATTGCCGACCACCGCGATGATCTTCGTCTCGCGCCCTTTGAGCGACGGCAGCATCGCGATCACTTCATCCGTCTCGCCGCTGTTGCTGAGCGCGATGACGACATCATCACGGGTCACGATGCCGAGGCCGCCGTGCAGCGCGTCGGACGGATGCAGGTAGAGCGCGGCCGTGCCCGTGCTGGTCATCGTGGCGGCGATCTTCTGCGCGATGACGCCGGATTTGCCGATGCCGACCAGCACGACCTTGCCCGTGCAGTCGGCCAGCAGCTCAATGGCCTCTTCGATGGCGGCCGGTTCCAGCCTGCGTGCGGTCTGCGCGATGGCCTCCGATTCGATCTGAAGCAGGCGCACGACCTGCTCGAAATAGTTGTGTGCAGTCATCTCAAACACTGTTGATATATGACAGTGAGGCTTAATTGCAAGCGCGGGCAAAGGAAAACCGGAGCGATTGAGCGTTTATTTGAGCTGGCGGCCCGGCTCAGCAAAAAATTGTGATTGACATTTAGCGGAGAGATGACGTTAGCTATTTATGCCCCGCCTCAAATTTCTGCAACCGGTTCTAAGGAGCTTATTCAATGACCAAGATGCTCAGAATGTTCGCCGTTCTGGCGGGCCTCTTCCTGTTCTCGATGACGGCGGCGGCACAGCAGGTCTATCTCGCTAACCTGAGGGGCGCGCAGGAAGTGCCCGCCAATGCTTCGACCGGCCGGGGCGTTGCGAAGGTGACGCTCAACGCGGCGCAGACCCAGATCACGGTCAACGTCACCTACTCCGGCCTCTCCAGCAGCGCCAACGCGGGGCACATACACGGCCCGGCTGCGGTTGGCGTCAACGCCGCCATCCTCTTCACTTTCACGGGAGTGACAGGCACTTCCGGGACGATCACTAACCAGACTTTCACAGTCACGGCGGCGCAGGTGCAGCAGCTACGCAGCGGCCTCTTTTACGTCAACATCCACACGGTCAACTTTCCCGGCGGAGAGATTCGCGGCCAGCTCAAGCTCGCCAACAAGCCCTCGGAGTTTGATGGAGACGGCCGAGCGGACATCGCCGTCTGGCGTGCGAACACAGGTTTCTACCATATCCTGCAGAGCCTCAATAACAGCACTCGCTCGCAGATGTGGGGCATCGGCAGCGATTTCCCGATGCCTGCGGATTACGACGGCGACGGAGTGACGGACCTCACCGTCATCCGGCCTGCCGAGAACAACTGGTACATTCTCCAGAGCTCGACCAACACCACGCTCGTGCAACAGTGGGGCTCGACAAATCAGTTCGACATTCCAGTGCCCGGCGATTATGACGGCGACGGCAAAGCTGACCAGGCGGTCTATCGCAGCGCCAACGCGACCTTCTATATCCGGCAAAGCTCCAACGGCGCGCTCCGCACGCAACAGTGGGGAGTCATCTCTTTCACGCCTGACACTCCAGTGCCCGGCGATTACGACCGCGACGGCAAAGTTGATATCGCAGTCTTTCGCCCGGGCAACACCACCTGGTACATTCTGCGCAGCTCCGACGGCGGGGTCACAGCGCAGACGTTCGGCTTCAGCACAGACCGCTTAGTGCCGCAGGATTACGATGCAGACGGCCGCACGGACATCGCCGTCTGGCGACCGAGCACAGGCTTCTGGTACGTCCTCAGAAGCTCTGACGGCATACTCTCCGGCATCCCGTTCGGGCAGAGCGGAGACCTGCCGCTGCCCTTCGATTTCGACGGCGACGGCAAAGCTGACCTCGCTGTCTTTCGCCCGCTTCCGCCCAATGGCACGAGCTCTTTCTGGTACATCCTCAACAGCTCCGACGGCAGCGTGCGCACAGTCCAGTGGGGCGTCAGCGGCGACACGCCGGTATAAGAGAAAAAGAAAGGATGTAGGGGCAGGGCTTGTCCCTGCCCGTCTCTGCTGACACTCAGGCGGGCAGGGACAAGCCCTGCCCCTACTTTTTTATCCGACACCTGACATTCATTTGGAGAGCAGGAACTTACGCATCTCACGCACGACCTCGTCCCGGCTCTTGATGAACAAGTAGTGGTGAGAATTCTTCACCTCGATGACACGCCCTTTGGGCAGCTCCTTCCTGAATTTCTCAATGTTCTTTCTCTGGTAAGGCACAGTCACATTATCCAGAAACTCCTGCGCTTTGCGCCGCGCCTCGGCGTCCGCGGGCACCCACAGAGGCAGCTCCGAAACAGCATAGAAGCTCAGGGCCGGCGCTTTTATTTTCGTGTAATCGGGACGATATTCGTTTGCGTTCCTGAAGATTCCCTGCCCTGCTTCGCGCGATAAAGCCGACTTGATGCGTCCGTCAGGCGCGACCGAGGTTTCGCGCAGGTCTGCCTCCACCGCGTCCGACCAGAAGCCCCTGTTTCGCTCCCACCAGCGCCTGTACCCGGCGAGCGTGGACAGCTCCTCGGCGGTCGCTTTGGGAGTCGGGAAAGGATTTTTGGAGAAGGCTTCCGACGCGAGGTCTGCGCGGTCGTAAGCGGCCTCAAGATAGACCAGCTTCTCGACCCGTTCGGGATAGAGCGTGGCGAAACGCGTCATCTCGTCTCCGGCGAACGAATGCCCGACGAGAATCACGCGCTTGAGCTGCAACTGATCCATGAACTGTCGAATGTCTTCGGTCAGCGTCGGAAGATCGTAGCCGGTCACAGGCTTATCCGACTGGCCGTGGCCGCGCCGTGTGAGCGCCAGCACGCGAAAGCGGTCTGTGAACTTAGGCGCGATGTCATCGAAGATGTGTGCGCTGTTGCCAAGACCCGCCAGGAAGAGTATCGCTTTCCCCTTCCCGCCCCAGTCCAGGTAGTGGAGCTTGATGCCGTTGGCCGTGACGTAACCGCTCGTGTGCGGCGACTTATCAACCCATGTCGCTTGCGACCGGGCGCTCTGTGCCGCCATGATGATTATCAAAGCGGGAAGTATGAAAAGAGCGTATCTGCGAATCATTATGAAAACCTTTCGGATAAGTGCGTTGGTTGAATGCGCTGAGCCGGGGAGGATTCAGCAGCACAAGCTATTAAACGAACGTGGGCGGGCATTCATTAACAACGGCCCTGCATCTTCGCTACCTTCCGCGCCTTAACCCTGCTAGAATTTCCTCATCATGTTAGTTCTGGGCATTGAAACCTCTTGCGATGAGACGGCGGCGGCGGTGGTGCGCGACGGGCGCGAGATCGTTTCGAGCATCATCTCTTCGCAGATCGACCTGCACAAAGCCTACGGCGGCGTCGTGCCGGAGCTGGCTTCGCGCGAGCATCTGGACAAGATCGTGCCGGTCATCGAAGAGGCTTTAGAGCGCGCGAGTGTTGAGCTGGAAGAGCTGGACGGCATCGCTGTGACGGCGGGGCCGGGGCTCGTCGGTTCGCTCCTCGTCGGCGTCTCTTACGCGAAGGCGATGGCGTTCGCGCTCTCGAAGCCGCTCGTCGGCGTCAATCACATAGAGGGGCACATCTATTCGGTCGTCTTCGACAATCCGCCCGTCGAGTACCCTGCGCTCGCGCTCGTCGTCTCCGGCGGCCACACAAATCTGTTCCTCGTGCCGGAGCCGGGAAAATATCGCGTCGTCTCGCGCACGCGCGATGATGCGGCGGGCGAGGCTTTTGATAAGGTGGCGAAGATGCTCGGCTTGGGTTATCCGGGCGGCCCCGTCATCGAGCGCCTGGCGCGCGAAGGCGACTCGCGCGCAGTCCGCTTCGCCGTCCCGCGCATGGGAGACGGGCGGCCCGACTTCAGCTTCAGCGGTCTCAAGACGGCCGTCTCAAAGCACATACGCGAATCCGGACTCGTGCCCGTCGCGGCGGGCGCGCAGCCCGCGCAGGAGGTCAAAGACCTGGCGGCGAGCTTTCAGAGCGTCGTCGTGCGCTCGCTCGTCGGGACGATGGAGCGTCTGGCGGAAGAGCACAGGCCCGCGACGCTGATCGTCGCCGGAGGCGTCGCCTGCAACGGAGCTTTGCGTGAAGCTTCGCGCGAGGCCGCCGTGCGGCTCGGCATTCCGGTCTACTTCCCTTCGCCGCATCTCTCGACCGACAACGCCGCGATGATCGCCGCCGCCGGCACGGTCAAGCTCATGGCGGGCGAGCGCGCCGGCTTAGACCTCAACGCGGACGTCACGCTGCGCCTCCAAAACATCGAAGTCGAAGACGAAGCGCTGCGCCGCAGCCGCGTGCGTTACAGGTTATAGTAGCCATGACAGCTTCACCGCAGAGACGCAGAGTTTCGGCAGAGAGAACGCAGAAACAGCCTGGCTTTCAACTCTCTGCGCTCCCTCTGCGCCTGCTCTGCGTCTCTGCGGTGAGTTGCTGTTTAGCTTTACTGCTCGCGGCGAGCAACTCTGCTTCATACTCCGCAGCTCCCGCAGACATCACGCTCGCGCCGGTGCTCTCGAATCTCTCGGAGCCTGTCTATGTCGGAAACGCGCACGACGGGAGCAATCGCCTCTTCATCGTCGAGCAGGCGGGCCTGATCAAGGTCTTGCAGCCGGGCGCAAGCGATCCGACAGCCTTTCTGGACATCAGACCCAAAGTCGTCGCCGCCGGAGAGCTGGGCTTGCTCGGCCTCTGCTTCCATCCGCAGTACCAGACGAACCGGCGCTTCTACGTCAACTACACGCGCAGCACTGATGCCGCGACGGTGATCGCCGAGTATCAGGCTTCGGCTGCGAATCCGAACGTCGCGGATGTGCAGTCGGAGCGTGTGCTGCTCGTGATTACGGACACGGCCTCGAATCACAACGGCGGGATGATCGAGTTCGGCCCGGACGGTTATCTCTACATCGGCGTCGGCGACGGCGGCTTTAACTACGACCCGAACAACCGCGCGCAGAACATCGAAGACCCCAACGGAAAAATCCTGCGCATAGATGTTGACCATCCGAACGGCAACGTGCCGTACTCTGTGCCGCCGAGCAATCCATTCTACGGCCCCACGATCGGGCTTGATGAGATTTACACCTACGGGATGCGCAACCCGTGGCGCTTCTCTTTCGACAGAGGGACGGGACAACTCTGGATCGGAGACGTTGGCGAAGGCCAGCGCGAAGAGGTTAACATCGGAGTCAACGGCGGCAACTACGGCTGGCGGATTTATGAGGGCACCGGCTGCACAGGGCTTGAGTTCCCGCTCTGCACGCCGCCGGGCTTCACTTTTCCGCTCGTCGAATACAGCCACACGGGCGGACGCTGCTCGATCGCTGGCGGCTATGTCTATCGCGGCTTTCGCAACA
>JAFBAJ010000200.1 GCA_019247865.1 Acidobacteriota bacterium | reverse complement strand
GCGATAGAGCGAAAGGCCGATGGCCGCCGCTCCCATGAGCCAGAAATGGATCGTGATAAAGCCGATGAAGGTCTGCTTTAAGCTGAGGCGCACGCCCGCGAACTGCTTGCCGTGCAAAGGGAACAGGTAGACCGCCTCCTGCCTGTGCGCGATGAGGAGGTCTTCTTTGAGCAGCGCGTTGAGCTTCTGCTCCAGTCCGGTCGCGTAGATGCGCGCCCAGACGACGTACGAGAGATAATAGGCCGAATGCACGCCGACGTAGATGACGTAAAAAGGAATCAGGAGGACTGCGCCGCGCAAGGTGTCCGTCATGCTCGCCGCCGCGAGCAGGAGCAGGACGATAAGGCTGATGACGATTAGCTCGTAAAAGAGGTTGGAATACCGGCCCTGCATCTCGCGCATGCGTTCGAGCTGGTGATGCAGTGTTTGCCAGGCGAGCGTTGTGTCAGAAGTCATGATGTTGAGTCTCCTGTGACGAAGAAGTTTCACGCAAAGGCGCAAAGACGCAAAGGAAGACAATTAAGTTTTCCTTTGCGTCACCAGCGCCTTTGCGTGAGCTTCTTCATTAGGGCTAAAATCTAACGCATCTTATGAAAGCTGTCATCTTCGAGCAACACGGCGGGCCGGAAGTCCTGAAGTACGCGGACGCGCCCGATCCAAAGATCAAGGCCAACGAGGTCTTGGTTGAAGTGCGCGCCTGCGCGCTCAATCATCTGGATGTCTGGGCGCGCGTGGGGCTGCCCGGGATAGAGATTCCGCTGCCGCACATTCTCGGCAACGACATCGCGGGCGTCGTGCGCGAAGCGGGAGAGCTTGTGACGTGGGTCAGCGCGGGCGACGAAGTGCTGCTCCAGCCGGGCGTCTCCTGCGGCCACTGCCTCGAATGCCTGAGCGGGCGCGACAATCTCTGCCCGGAGTACGACATCCTCGGCTACAGGCGGCACGGCGGTTACGCAGAGCTGGTCGCCGCGCCCGGCGTCAACGCGGTTCCGAAGCCGAAAGCTTTGAGCTTTGAAGAGGCGGCCGCGCTGCCGCTCGTGACGATCACGGCGTGGCACATGCTGGTGACGCGCGCGCGGGTCGAGCCGGGCGAGGACGTGCTGATCCATGCCGCAGGGAGCGGCGTCGGCTCGGTCGGGATTCAGATCGCCAAGCTGCGCGGCGCGCGTGTCATCGCGACGGCGGGCTCGGATGAAAAATTAGAGAAGGCGCGCGAGCTGGGCGCGGACGAGACGATCAATTACACGAACGCAGACTGGCCTAAGGAGGTCAGGCGGCTGACGGGCAGGCAGGGCGTGGATGTGGTCTTCGAGCACACGGGCGCGGAGACGTGGCCGGGCTCGGTCGCCGCGCTCAAGCGAAACGGGCGGCTCGTGACCTGCGGCGCGACCAGCGGCTACGACGCGCGAACGGATTTGCGGCAGGTCTTCTATCGCCACGTCTCGCTGCTCGGCTCGTTCATGGGCTCGAAGTCGGAGCTGCTCGAAGCGTTGAAGTTTATCGAGCGCGGGCAGATCCGCGCCGTCATCGACCGGACCTTGCCGCTCGCCGAAGCGCGCCGCGCGCATGAGCTGATGGAAGACCGCGCACAGTTCGGCAAGCTCGTCCTCGTCCCTTAAATCTCAAGGAGCTTAAAATCTTGCAGCAGGAGACAGCATTGCTCGTCGTTGACGTTCAGGCGAGCGTCGTGGACTGGTCGCAGCCGACTTCGGAAGGAAGCGAAGAGGTGCTGGCGCGCATCAATGAGCTGCTGGCGAAGGCGCGCGCGGCCGGTGTGCCGGTCATCTACATTCAGCACAACGGCGAAGAGGGCGGACGCCTCTCGCCGGGCTCGCGCGGGTGGGAGATTCATCCGGCCATCGCTCCGGTTGACGGCGAAAGAGTTATCCGCAAGCGCGCGTCGGACTCTTTTTACGAGACGACGCTCGATGAAGAGCTGCGTGCGCGCGGCATACGACACCTCATCGTCACCGGCTGCCGGACGCAATACTGCGTCGACGCGACCTGTCGCAGCGCCGTCTCGCACGGCTACGACGTGACGCTCGTCCGGGACGCGCACATGACCGTCGACAGCGAGACCCTCAGGGCCGCGCAGATCATCGCCCATCATAATGAGACGCTCGACGATTTCGGCAACGACCAGCACGTCGTGACCGTCAGGGAGAGCGCCGCGATCGACTTTAAGTGAAATCAAGTTGGAGCAATTGGAGCACGGACGGCTCGTCCGCGAGCTTGCACCAGCAAGCTCCAAATACTTCGCGCTTCGCGCTTCCAGTGGTGGCTGTCACTTGCCTGAATAGTCCTGAATATTAAATCTCTTATCTAGCTCCGAGAGGTGTTCGGGTTTGAACTCGAAGTTGGAGCCGGCGATGACCTTGCGGCCTTCGTCCGTGGAGATCCACTGGTTGGTCTCGGCGGGCGAGTTCGCTTTGAGGTAGGCCACGTCATCCTTGTCGAAGACGCCGCCGTCCTTGCGCGAGAAGATGAGGACGTAGGTGAACTGCCCTTTGCGCACGTAGTCCATGTCGCGCTCGAAGGGCGTCTGCGGCTGCCTGGGCGGCGCAGGAGCAGTCGGCGTGGAAGATTGATTGTTAGCGCCGGTCTGCGTCTCTCCGCGCTTTCCGCAGGCGGACGCAACGCACAGGACGAGCGCGAGGCACGCGATGAAGTAGGGGCTCAGTTTGCTTCTCATCCTTCGCACTTTACGGCGCGTTGTTCTCTTCCGGCAAGTCCGCTTCGTTATCGTTGGCGTCCGCGCCCTGCTCGTCGTCCGAAGCATTGTCGTCGGCGGATTCCGGCGGCGGCTCGCCCTGCTGGTCGCGTATGTGCAGGACAAAGCAGTCGTCGTCCTCATACACTTTGTCGAACCAGCCGCTGTTCATCGCTTTGGCGTAGAACTCGTCGTGAATCTCCTCCTGATCGGAAAAGACGTAACGCGCGCCGAAGCGGTCGCGTATCACCTGCGCCGGGTCGTCCCTGTGTCCGAGCGTGACATCGTCATAGAGCTGTGCCAGCTCGCGGTTCTTGTCGAGCAGGTAGGTCGGGTCGAGGCCGGAGATGTAAGCGTGCGATGGGTCGAAGAAGAACATTCGCGGGAAATCGTCCCAGTCCGTGTTAAAGACTCTTTCGCCCGCTGGCACATGCTCGCTCACCCACTTCATCCCCGCGCGATATTTGTCGGGCGGATCGCTCGAAGCGATCTCGCGTCTGACGCCGATGACGTTCACCATCAGCACCGCGAAGAGCGCGAGGGCGACGAAGCAGGCGACAATCGTCTTCCACAACTCGCCGCTCTCGACCGCTTTCGCGTCTGCGGCCTGCTCCCGCTTGTCCAGAAACGGCTCCAGCTCGTCCAGCACCTCCGCCGGGAGCGTGCCGACCAGCCCGCGCGCTCCCTCAAACACAGGCTGAAGGCTGAAAGCCGCGAAGAGGATGGCGAAGGGCGGCCAGTATTCGACGAAGCGGCGCGACTTGAAGGTCGCGATCATCAGGATCGTCGAGAAGATGAGGAAGAACAGCGCACGCGCCGAGCGCACGCGATCCTGCCCGTGAAAGGCCACGTAACCGGTGACCATCGCCGCGCACGCCACCGCACAGTTGCCCAGAAAGACCCAGCTGTCGTACGGATACCACTCCTGCCCGACATCGGTCGAAAACTGTCCGGGCGTCAGTTTCATCCGTGCGTGCTCGATAAAGAGCACGATGTTTTTCGGAAAGTACGGATTGATGACGAGCCCCGCCGTCATCCCCGCGAGCGTCCACACGATTGGACGCCACTCAAAGCGCCGCTCGCTCCAGCCGATGACCGCAGACCAGATGACGGCCGCGCCGAGGAGCGTCGGAAAGAGGCTGTACGTCCAGACGAAGAGGAACATCAGCGGCGCGAGCACCCAGTACCGCTTCTCGAAGAGGAGGTAGATGCCCGCGACCATAAAGATGATCGCAATCGGCGGAGCCTTCGCCATGTTGAGGCGATAGAGGAACGCGCCCGAACACGAGAGCAGCGCGAGCAGCCAGACCAGCGTGTAGCTGATACGATAACGCACGATGAGCCAGTAGCAGGAGAAGACCGCGAGGCTTCCGAAGATCGTCGCCGCGACCTTCGCGCCCAGCGTCAGGTTGCCGAACCAGGTAAACGGAATCTGCAGGATATGAAAGAGCAGGTGATGATCGACATAACCGTTCTGGTCGAGCGTCGTCAGCGGCAGCCACGTAAA
>JAFBAJ010000071.1 GCA_019247865.1 Acidobacteriota bacterium | reverse complement strand
TCACTCTGCTCGACCGGCACAGTCTCGTATGTGCCGTCGGACTTGAGGACTCGCGCTTTGACGTTATCGCGCAGGTAGGTGTCGAGCACCACCTCCTTGAGATACCTCTTTGACGGCGCGTCAAGCACCGGCGCGACGACCTCTACGCGGCGATCCAGATTGCGCGCCATCCAATCCGCCGAGCCGATATAAACATCTTCCTTGCCGCCGTTGACGAAATAGAAGATGCGGCTGTGCTCCAGAAAGCGCCCGACGATGCTCCGCACGTGAATCGTGTCCGACAGTCCGGGGATGCCCGGGCGCAGCATGCAGGTTCCGCGCACAATCAACTGAATGGGCACTCCCGCCTGCGATGCCCTGTAGAGCGCCTCGATGATCTCAAAATCCGTCAGGCGATTGGTCTTTGCGATGATGCCCGAGGGACGCCCCTCACTCGCATGTTTGATCTCGCGTTCGATGAGGGCGAGCATGCTCCCGCGCAGGTTGACGGGCGCGACCAGCAGGCAGCGGTACTCCTTCTGCCTTGAGAAGCCGGTCAGAAAATTAAAGAGGTCCGTCAGGTCGGCTCCGATCTCCGGATTCGCAGTCAGCAGCCCGAGGTCTGTGTAGACTTTGGAGGTCGTCGGGTTGTAGTTGCCTGTCGCAAGATGGACGTAGGTTTGCAGTCCCTGCTTCTCGCGCCGCACGACGAGCGCGACCTTGCAGTGTGTCTTGAGTCCAACCATCCCATACACGACGTGAACGCCGGACTCTTCGAGCCGCCTGGCCCATTCGATATTTCTCTCCTCGTCGAAGCGCGCCTTGATCTCGACCACGGCCGTCACCTGTTTGCCGCTCTCACTGGCCTCCATCAGCGCCTGCGGGATCGGAGAGTGACGGCCCGTGCGGTACAGACAGATCTTGATCGCCAGCACGTCCGGGTCCTTCGCCGCCGTCTGGATGAAATCGGTGACGGTCGTGTAGGAGGTATAAGGATGATGCAGCAGGATGTCCTGTTTCCTGATGGCCGCGAAGAAAGATTTTTGATTAAAGAGCGCCTCGGGCACGACTGCGCGGAGCGGCTGGTCTTTGAGGTCAGGACGATCCAGCTCATAGAGAGTCATCAGATCCTGCACGCCGAGCGGCCCCTTGAGCACGTACACATCATCTGCCTCAAGCCCGATCGAAGCGGTCAGGTACTCGACCATCTCTCGCGGCATGTCCGCGGAGACTTCGAGGCGCACCGGCTCTCCGAAGCGACGCGCGCGGAGCGATTGTTTGATCAGTCCCAGCAGGTCTGCGGCCTTGTCGTCCCTGATCTCGATGTCCGCGTCGCGTGTGACCCGAAAGAAATAGCCCCGGCCCGGCGTCATGCGCGGAAAGACGGAATGGAGGTTCGCCACGATCAGGTCTTCAAGCAGCGTAAACTTTGTGCCCGAATTATCCACCGGCACCAGGCGCGGGACGACCGGCGGAACCTTGATGCGGACGAATCTGGTTTCACTGCCCAGCATCCCGCCCCCTGTCTCTCCCAATGTCAAAGGCGGCCCGACCATGAGGCCGATGTTCAGACTGAGGCTGGAGATGTAGGGGAAGGGATGTGCGGAATCAACCGCCAGCGGCGTCAGCACCGGATAGACGCTCCGCATGAAATAGTCGTCCAGCGCACACTTTTCCTGCTCCGAGAACGAGTCGTAAGGCGCGACGAGGATACCTTTCGAGGCCAGCCCCTGCAACACGTCCTCACGCAGACAACGCATCTGCTGTTCGAGCACCGGCAACAGACGCTCGCGGATAATTTTCATCTGCTCGGCGGGCGTCAGCTCGCCCGGCATGAGCCCGATCTCTTCGTAATCCAGCATCTCCTTGAGCCCGGAGACGCGCACCATGAAGAACTCGTCAAGATTGCTGGAGAAGATGGTCAGGAACTTGAGACGTTCGAGCAGGGGTTCGGATTCGTCCAGCGCCTCTTCGAGCACGCGCCGCAGGAATTCCAGATGAGCCAGGTCACGATTGGTAACGCACCATGCGAGCAGGCTTTCGAGTTCGGGCGCGAGGCGGGTCTTGCTTCGATTATCACCGTGCTCATCAACGGGTAAAGTCTGATCCTGAGGAGTAGTCATAAGGTCTGTGGTGATGCAAAGAAAAGCATTCAAGCTACAAAAGCTCTCAACCTCTTCGCGCTCTTCCTTTGCG
>JAFBAJ010000605.1 GCA_019247865.1 Acidobacteriota bacterium | reverse complement strand
GGGACGAACATCGCCGTCGTCGTCGTGTTCTTCATCACCGCCGCGCACGCGGCCGCGACCAGCATGATGAGCACGGTCAGCCGAAACTCGTTGCCGCCCGCGATGCGTTGCAGGCGACGCCCCACAGTGTCCACCACGCCCGTCTTGACCAGCCCGCCCGTCAGGATAAAGAGCCCAGCGATGGTGATGATGATGTCATTGCCGAAGCCCGCCAGGGCGTCTGCGGCCGTCAGCGTCCCCGTCACGATGAGCAGGATGACGAGCACGATCGTGACGATATCTATCGGGATGCGCTCCGTGCCGAAAAGCACGAGCGCCACGACCAGCAGGATCAGCACGATGGCGACAGGACTCATAAAAAAGTTTCCGCTATAATCGGTGGTCAGTGGTCAGTGGTCAGTAGTCAGTTTTTATTCACTGACCACTGACCACCGACCACTTATCACTAGCAAGGGGGATTTAATGAGCGAGCATTGCATCCTTGTCGTCGAAGATCAAGAAGACCTGGCCGAACTTTACGAGGCGACGCTCCGTAAGGCCGATTACAAAGTGAGAATCGCCTACACCGGCGAAGAGGGCATCGCCGAGTTCAGCGCGAACGGGGCGGACGCCGTCCTGCTCGATATGACGCTGCCCGAGATGCACGGCTCGCAGGTCCTGCGCGAGATTCGCACGCTCAACGCGCGCGTGCCGGTCATCGTCATCACCGGCGAAGAGAACGAACAGTTGCGCGCCCAGTGTGAGCGCCTCGGCGTCAACGACTATCTCGCCAAGCCTGTGGACTACGACCTCATGCTGAAAACGGTCAGCCGCGCCCTCGAACATCCGGCGGAAGCAGTGGAGCTCGTCACGCTCAGGCTTCCCTCCCGCATCATTCAGAAGCTTCAGGAGATCGACCCGAACCTCGAACGCGCCATCACAAAGCTCTGCGAAGATTAAAACGGTTCATCTTCTCACGCAGACACCGCGCTCGACGGCAAACAAGCGCCATTCGCCCGGAATGTCTTCGAGCGTGTGCAGGCCGCGCTCCTCGAAGCGGATGCCTGAGCCCGCGACCAGGTCTTTGACGGTGTTGGAAACCAGAACTTCGCCGATGCTGGCGTGCGAGGCGACGGCCGCGCCGATCTCGACCGCGATGCCTCCGACCTTGTCCTCCATCACATCGCATTCGCCCGTGTGGAGCCCCGCGCGAATCTTGATTCCCAGCCGCGCCGCCGAATCGGAGATGGCGCAGGCGCAGCGAATCGCGCGCGCAGGCCCGTCAAAGGTCGCCAGCAAGCCGTCTCCGACCATCTCTATCTCGCGCCCCTTAAACAGCTCCAGCTCTCGCCGGACATACGCCTGATGGCGTTCCAGCAGGTCGCGCCAGTGCCGCTCTCCTTCTCTCGCGGCCTGCGCAGGCGAATCCACGATCTGCGTAAAGAGCACCGTCGCCAGCACGCGGTCGTACTCCGGCGCGTGGCGCACGCCCGTCAGAAACTCTTCGACCTCATCGAGCAGCGCGTCCTGATCGCCGACGAAGGGCAGGTGATCCACGCCCGGCAGCTCGACGTACTTTGAGCCCGGAATGCGCTGCGCGACATAACGCCCCTCTTCGACCTTGAGACAGAGGTCGCCCTCGCGGTGTATGACGAGCGTGGGCACGCGGATCGAAGGCAGGACGTGGCGCACGTCTATGTCCGCGTTCATCTTCGTCAGCGCCAGCGCCGCGCCCGGACTCGCGCCCATACGCAGGTAGGTCGCCCACCACTCTCGAAAGTGCGGGTCGTCCGCGACCGAAGGAGCGCGCTCAACAATTCCGACCGGCCCGCCCCACTCCCGCTGCATCAGCTCATAGAACCTCTGCCGCTCCTCTGCGCTCGGAGCCCAGGGATAGTCCGCATCCGCGATGCGCTTGGCGTAGGTTCCGATCATCACGAGCGCGATGGTCTTTTCCGGATAGGTCGCGGCGAAGAGGCTGCACATCGGCCCGCCTTCCGAGACGCCGATCAGCGCGGCGCGTTCCGACCCGACGGCTTCGAGGACTGCGCGCACGTCGTCCATACGCTGTTCCAGCGTCGGCAGCTCGTTATTCGGCACGCGGTCCGAGAGCCCTGTCCCGCGCTTGTCGAAGAGGATCAGACGCGAGAAGGAGGCGAGGCGCGTCAGGAAGCGCGCGAAACTCGGCTCTTCCCAGAAGTATTCGAGATGCGAGACCCAGCCCATGACGAAGACCAGATCGAGCGGCGCATCCCCGATGACCTGATAAGCGATGTTGACATCGCCGCTGCGCGCGTAACGCGTTTCGGGCGCGCGGTGAATGACGGTGTCGATCTCCGGCTGCAACGTGTGCCCGGCAAGCCTGGCCGGAGCGAGCGCGTTGAGGACTTCGCGCCGACTCTCAGGCAGAGCCTGAAAATCCTGCTCATCCGTCTCCTCTTCGATGACGATGCGGGCGCGTGTGCGCTCGCGCAGGATGACATCCGTGCCCGCTCCGACCTCCTTCACCTGTGCGATGAAGCGATAACCGCGCTTGGGCACGGTCTCGATGTACTTCATCCCGCCCGCGTGCTCGGTCAGGACTTTGCGCAGGATCGAGATGTTCTGCGCCAGATTGTTCTCTTCGACGTAGCTGTCCG
>JAFBAJ010000561.1 GCA_019247865.1 Acidobacteriota bacterium | reverse complement strand
CCAGGACGCGCCGGAGAACTTCACGAACCTGACCGTGTCCGGCATGTCCTGTCCGGTCTCGATGTCGCGGACGTGCCATTCCTGCCAGTCGGAGCCGGACGCGGAGGTGCCGTAAGCGAGCAGCTTGCCGTCGTCTGAGACATCCATCCCGGAGAGCGCGACCGTGCCGTCCGTCGAGAGCTTGTTCGGATCAATGAGCACTTTCGGCTGGCCGCTCAGCGAAGTCATCGTGTAGATGACGCTCTGATTTTGCAGGCCGTCATTGCGGGAATAGAAATATCTGCCGCCCTCTTTCCAGGGCGTGCCGTACTTCTCATAATTCCAGAGCTTGGTCAGGCGCTCCTTGATTCGCGCGCGCTCCGGAATCTGATTGAGATAACCAAAGGTGATTTGATTCTGAGCTTCAACCCAGGCTCTGGTCTCGGCCGAGTCCGCGTCCTCCAGCCAGCGATACGGGTCGGCGACCTTCGTGCCGAAATAATCATCCATCTGATCTCCGCGCCGTGCCTGCGGATAGATCATCTTCTGCATGGAGTTCTGCGTGGCGGGCTCTTTAAGATTCTTCGTGGTCTGCGCCAGCACGGGCAGAGTCTGAATAATGAGCATCATTGAAAGCAGCACGACGGTCACAAACGGGCCGCGTCTGAGAGAGCTAGGCATCATAAATTTCCTTTCCAATATTTCGGATAGAGCGGGAGGGACGAACGCTGCAATGATAACCCATCCGCACGAAAAAATTCTAACCCGCATCAGAGAGGCCGAAGCAGTTCACCGCAGAGACGCAGAGAAGTCGCGGAGATAACGCAGAGCAAGACAGCATGACTCTCAACTCTCTGCGCCGCCTCTGCGTAAACTCTGCGTCTCTGCGGTGAAATCTTTATCTCTCAACTTCTCTGTTTATCGATCTCAACGAGCGCGGCGCGCAGCGTTTCGATGGCTAAGGCCGCCGCGTGTCCTTTGCGCGCGGGCAACCCGCCGAGCGCGCGCGTGAGGTCGGCACGCGTGATGTGCGCGGCTTCATCACGCGTCATGCCTTCGAGCATCTCCGTGAGCACAGAGCCGCACGCCAGCGTCGGCGCACAGCCGTAAGCCAGAAAGCGCGCCGCCGAGATCAGCTCGCCTTTCAAACAGAGAGAGAGACGCAGGCGATCACCGCAGACCGGATTGGTCTCTTCCGCGACCACATCCGCCTCCGGCAGCTCGCCCACATGGCGCGGGTGGGCCAGATGATCTTTAAAAGTTTCGGAGTAAGGCATCAGTTGCCCGCGACGACCGGCTGCGTCTCGCAGGCGGCGCGTTCGGCCTGTGCCCTTTGATAGAGTGGCGAGAGTCGGCGCAGGTTCTCGACCGCGCGTGGCAGGACTTCGAGCATGTAGTCCACGTCCTCTTCCGTATTGTCCTTGCCGAAGCTGAAGCGGATCGAGCCGCGCGCCAGTTCGTCGTTGCGCCCGAGCGCGCGAATCACCGGCGACGGCTCAAGCGAGCCGGAAGAGCAGGCCGAGCCGGTCGAGACGGCGATGCCCTGGAGGTCTAAATTGATAAGCAGTCCTTCGCCTTCGATGTAGCGGAACGAGATGTTCGACAGATGCGGCAGGCGTCGCGCCGCGTCGCCGTTGAAGACGACATCTTCGATGCTCTGCGCCACGCCGCGCTCGAACCTGTCGCGCAGCCGCCGCACATGCTCCGCTCTCGCATCCAGCTCTGTGCGCGCCAGCTCCGCCGCGACGCCGAAGGCGACGATGGAAGCGACGGACTCTGTGCCCGCGCGCCGCTCTCGCTCCTGATGCCCGCCGACGTTCTGCGTCACGAGCCGCACGCCGCGCCGCACGTAAAGCGCGCCGACGCCCTTAGGCGCGTAGAGCTTGTGCGCCGAGAGCGAGAGCAGATCGCAGCCCAACGCTTCGACGCCGACCGGAATCCGCCCGGCCGCCTGCACCGCGTCCGTGTGGAGCCAGAGATGGCGATGTCCCGCCGCGCGCCGCTCGCGCACGAGCCGGCCGATCTCCGCGACGGGCTGAATAGTGCCAATCTCGTTGTTGGCGAGCATCACAGTCACGAGCACTGTGTCGTCGCGCAGAGCTTCGATCACATCCTCTACGCGGACGATGCCGTCATCGTAGACGGGCAGCCGTGTAACCTCCCAGCCCCTTTTCTCCAGCGCGTCGCAGACGCCGCGCACGGCCGAATGCTCGATCTGCGAAGTGATGATGTGTCGGCCATGTTGCTCTGCGGCTTCGGCGATGCCGCGTATGGCGAGGTTGTTGGCTTCGGTTCCGCCGGAGAGAAAGACCGTCTCGTTCGGACGCGCGCCGATGAGCGCGGCCACCTCGTGCCGCGCACGGTCAACCGCCGCGCGCGCCTCCTGCCCGAAGTGATGCACGCTCGAAGCGTTGCCGTAAATCTCCGTCAGGTACGGCAGCATCGCTTCGACCACGCGCGGGTCAACCGGCGTGGTGGCGCTGTGATCTAAATAAACTCGACGCATCAGATTAAAGCGATCTTTGGTCTTTGTCCTTTGGTCTTTGCACGCTACTCAATCTCGAACGATGACATTCAAGCCGAATGACACATCAAAGACCCAGGACCCAAGTCCAAAGACCAATATTTCTAAGTCTTCGCCAACCTGCCTGCTCAAATGTACATCTCAGGCTTGAAAGACGAGTCTATGACCCAGACTTTAGACCGTCAAGCTGCCTCAGCGAAAAGTTTTTCGCTCCATTCTGCCCGGTGTGTTAGCATCTGGCTCGCAGAGAAAGTTTAGCCCCCTAATTTTTTTGAAAGGGAACATGATGAGACATCTCCGACGCTTACGCCTGATTCCCCTGGCGCTCTCCCTGATTATTACTGTGACCTCTTTGACGTGCCTGCCGGTGCAGGCGCAGGACGCGATGGGCGCGCTCGAACGAGGTTACCGGACGGGCTATTCAGACGGCTACATGGCCGGGTACAGGGACAACGCAGACCGCGCGCCGCGCGACTTCAGGGACGAAGAGGATTATCGCCGGGCGGACAGAGCCTACGCGCAGTCCTACGGCGCGCTGGAGGATTACAGGGACGGCTACCAGCAGGGCTTTGAGGTCGGATATGCGTCCGGTTACGAGCGGCGCGGGTTTGATTCCAACATTCCGGCGGGCCTCGGGCGGCGCGGCGTTGACAACAGCGAGGCGGAGACGAACGGTAATGTCTCGAACGGCGGCACGACGAGCGGCACGACGAGCGGCACGGGCCGCGTCTCGACGCGCAATGAGATCACGATTCCGTCCAACACTGTGTTCGTGATCGAGCTGCTGGACAACCTCTCGACCGAGGCGACGCAGGAGGGCGACAAGTTCCGTGCGCGCGTGCTCGGGCCTGCGGAGTACGAGGGCGCTGTGATCGACGGTCGCGTGACGCGCGTCAAGCGTCCGGGCAAGGTCAAAGGCACTGCCGAATTACAGCTCACCTTTGACGAGATACAACTGGACAATCGCTTCGGCAACATCAGGGCGCAGGTCATCGAAGTCATCCCGATGGGCAACGGCGAGAGCACCGGCGGCGTTGACTCCGAAGGCGGCGTCAAGGGCAAGGACTCGACCAAAGGCGATGTTACGAAGATCGGCGCGGCGACCGGCATCGGAGCCATCATCGGAGCCATCGCGGGCGGCGGCAAAGGCGCGGCCATCGGCGCGGCCATCGGCGGCGCGGTCGGCACGGGCGGCGTCCTCTCCACGCGCGGCAAAGAGATACGCCTCCCGCGCGGCCAGCAGCTCCGTATCCGCACCGACTCGGAAACGAGGATGCAGTAAGAGCAGGAGCCAGAAGCCAGAAGTCAGGAGCCGGAAGAAAAGCACCGCCTTTCATTCTGGCTCCTGACTTCTGGCTTCTGTATTCTTCATGGTAATTACCCTTCTCACAGATTTCGGGACGGCGGACTATTTCGTCGGAGCGATGAAGGGAGCCGTCCTCTCTGTCAATGCGTCGGCGCAGCTCGTAGACCTCACGCACGATGTCGAGCCGCATGATGTAGAGGCGGGCGCGTTCACGCTGTTAGAAGCCTATCGGACTTTTCCTCCCGGAACGATTCACGTCGCGGTGGTTGATCCGGGCGTCGGCTCTGCGCGGCGGCCGATTCTGGTCGTGAGCGATAACTACTTTTTCGTCGGGCCGGACAACGGACTCTTCAGTTACGTGTATGAGCGGGAAGAGAAGTGCCGCGTCTTTCATCTGACCAATGAAGAATATTTCCGTCGTCCGGTGAGCGCGACCTTTCATGGCCGCGACGTGTTCGCTCCGGTGGCGGGCGCGTTGTCGCAGGGCGTCGCGCCGCAGACGCTCGGCCGTGAGGTCTCCGATTACGTGCGCCTCGCGCCGCTCGCTCCCTCCTGCACACACGAAGGAATCCAGGCGCGCATTATTCACATCGACCGCTTCGGCAACTGCATCACGAACCTGACGCGTGTTGAGTTGAGCGAAGAGAGCATCACGCGCGGCGCGCGTTTGAAGATCAACGGCCGCGAGATTCGCAGTTTCAGAAAATTCTTCGCTGAGCCGGATGACGAATCGGAAGAGCTCTTCGCCGTCTGGGGCAGCGCCGGTTTTCTAGAGATCGCAGCCTTTCGCCAATCGGCCGCGCGGCTGCTCGATATCGAGAGAGGACAAGAGGTCTCCGTGTCAGTACCGCCTGCGGTCGCGGGCGGGTAATCAACATTGCAGACCCGCCCGCTACCGCAGGCGGTACTGACCTTTAGCTGCTCTTCGCTTGTCACCCGTCACGCACTTTGTTATCTTCGACTTAACTAAATAAACGTAAGGACTTGGCTGATATGGAAAAAGGTAAAGAGGCCGCTGCGGCCAGTGCCGGTGCGGCTGCCGGATTGCGTGGGGTCGTGGCCGCCACTTCGTCTATCGGCGACGTGGACGGCGAGAAGGGCGTGCTGATCTATGAGGGCTACGATATACATGACCTCGCGCGTTCTTCGACCTTTGAAGAGGTCGTGTATCTGCTCTGGCACGGGCAGTTGCCGAAGCGTGAAGAGCTGGACGAGCTGCGTCGCACGCTCGGCGAATGTTACGAGCTGCCGGTGGAAATTCTAGACCTGATGCGCGGCTTTCCGCGCGACGCGGAGCCGATGGACGTTCTGAGAACGGCCGTCTCCGCGCTCGACTTTTATGACAAGGGCGCGCACGACACTTCGCGCGAGGCGAGCGTCAAGACGGCCGCGCGCTTGACGGCGCAGATCCCGACCATCGTCGCCGCCTCGGACCGCCTGCGCAACGGCCTGGAGCCGATCAAGCCTAAGGCCGAGCTGAACATCGCGACCAACTTTCTCTACATGCTCAAGGGCGAGATGCCTTCCGCAGAGGACGCGCGGCTCTTTGATGTCTGCCTCATCCTGCACGCGGATCACGAGCTGAACGCTTCGACCTTTACCGCGCGCGTCGTCTCGGGCACGCTCGCGGACATCTACGGCGCGGTCACGGCAGCCATCGCGGCTCTCTCCGGCCCGCTCCACGGCG
>JAFBAJ010000496.1 GCA_019247865.1 Acidobacteriota bacterium | reverse complement strand
AAGGAGCACGGGCGCGCGCACATCGCCAAGTCTTCGCCGCCGTGTCCTTCGGTCGACACCTGCACGCGTTGCGGCGTGTGCCCGACGACGTGGCTCGCCAACGCTCCATCGGGGCTCGTGCAGCTACAGGTCATCAGCGAAAGCGCGCGGCGCGCGGTGCTCGCTTAATCCAGATTTAAAATGCAGGGGCAGGGCTGGTCCCTGCCCGCGTGGTGTTGATACAACGCGGGCAGGGACCAGCCCTGCCCCTGCAATGTTCTTGTTACTTGATGCTCCACATGCTGGAGCTTTTAACCGTCTTGTCGAATTCGTAGTCGTAGGTATAGACGAGCATCTCGATCGGGCGCTTGAAGGTGACGCGCGCTTCCATCGCGCCTTCGCTCTGCGCGATCGAGATATTGGCGTTGGCCGGGACGCCGTACTCGCCGCCGCTCTTGACGAGCTGCTCCTTGACCCACTCGCTCGGTTTCCCCATCGCCGCGCCTTTGTCCACGCTCTGCTGCATCAGGTCTCTGTACTGGTACGACTGAAAAGCGACCGGCACATACTGATACCCGATGTAGGCGATGATCGCCATTATCGAGAGCGTGATCAGGAATTTGGCGCGCGCTTCGCCGCGTTCGCCATGACGCCGCAGCGCCGTCGATGCATCGCACGATCTGTTCATCGCAGTTTCTTACCTCACTGAAAAAAGTTTCTTAAATATTTGAGTGCAAAGCGGCGCGGATGGAGGCGCGCAGAGTACGCGGCGCGATCTCTCGACTGTCGAGAATGCGCGCGCGACCGATTCGCTCAAGCAGGATCCATTTGATGTGACCGCCGACCGATTTTTTATCGCGGGCGAGTGTGCTCAGTATCTCCGAAGAAGGGAGATCGTCGGCGCGGGGCAAGCGGCCGGCCAAAGTAATGGCGGCCCGTAATGATTCTAAATCATTACCGTCCGAAATTTCCAGTCTTTTTCCCAGCTCGGCCGCTGCCAGCATCCCGTGCCCGACCGCCTCGCCGTGCCTAAAGCGTTTATAATCAGTGACTTTTTCGAGCGCGTGGGCAATCGTGTGGCCGAAATTGAGGATGCGGCGCGACCTCGAATCGGAGCGCGAAACGGCCTCCAGCTCATCGCCCGCCACGATTTTGGCCTTGAAAGCGCACTGCGCAGCGATCAGCTCCGCCAGCCGCTCCGCATCATTGAGAGCTTCCCTCTTATCGATCAGGAACCGCTCGGTCAGCTCAAAAAGCTTCCGACCGCCGACCGCGCCCTGCTTGATGCACTCGCACAAGCCCGCGGTCAGCTCGCGGCGCGGCAGTGTGCTGATGGTCTCCGTGTCGATAACAACCGCGCGCGGGTGATGGAACGCGCCGACCAGGTTTTTGCCCCAATCATTGTTGACGGCCGTCTTGCCGCCGACGGAGGAATCTATCTGCGCGAGCAGCGTCGTCGGGGCTTGCAGGTAAGGGATGCCGCGCAGGTAAAGGGCCGCCGCGAATCCAGCCAGGTCGCCGACCACGCCGCCGCCGAGCGCGACCACCGCGTCCGTTCTTTCGAGCCTCGCGGCGGAGAGAAATTCCAGCGCGGCTTCGAGCGTGCGCCAGGATTTGAAACGCTCGCCGTCGCCCATCAGCCAGTGCGCGGTCTCGAATCCGGCCGCGCGCAGGCTCCGCAGAGCCCCTGCGCCGTAGAGCTTGAAGACTGTTCGATTGGAGATGACGGCGACGCGGCGCGCGTCCGGCGAGAGAGCCCGGCGCGCATGGTCGCCCAGCTCGCCCAACAGTCCAGCGCCGATGGCAATCTCGTACTGCTCAACACGCCTCGCGAGGCGCACGCGCACATGCCGCACTTCTCTCGTTTCTCACTCCTCGCTCATCGCGCTGATGCAGGTCTCCGCGAGCAGATCGAAACTGAGCTCGCCGAGGCCCAGCAGCTGCGCCAGCTCTTCGACCGAATAGCGTGAGGAGGTGTTCCAGAGGTCTATCAATTCATCTCCGGCTTTGCGCGAAGCCCACCAG
>JAFBAJ010000480.1 GCA_019247865.1 Acidobacteriota bacterium | reverse complement strand
TCATGCTCGCCGTTCCTACCTCGCCCGTCCTGATGACCTGCGTGGATGGGTCTATGGCGTAGACCGGCCGCGTCCCGGTGGTGAGCCAGGCATACGCGCCCGCCTCCGAACTCATGCGTGTGACGGTCAGAGCAAAATACTCGCCCTTTTCGGAACGATACGTCCGGCTCGCGCTCGAAATGGCATGATACATTCGCTGGCGGCTCTCTGAAAAAGCCTTGTCCGGTTCAGCTTTGGTGACGGCGCGATACGTGCCGATCTGGTCGGGCAGCAGTTTCGCAGCCTCCTCCGTCGCGCCGTTTGCCAGCACGGGCGCGAACGAGCAGATGACGAGAGCACAGGCCGAGAGCAGTTTTGAGAAGGAAAGAAAGCGCAAAATAATACCTCTTAATGCTTTAGAAACCGTTCCTCTTTAGATGTTCCATGCGATAGCAAAAGTTGTGTAAATCCTGCTTTTATCTGCCGACGCGGCGCAGCTCGCGCAGGAGCATGTCGGCGTGCTTGCGCGGGTCGTTGATGTTGCGGAGGACGGTCACGCCGCCGACTTCGCTCGCGTTCTCGATGACCAGATTGCCTAAGCCGAGCAGGCGTTGCGGGATGGTTGTCGAGACCGTCACGTCCTGTATGTTGCGCAGGGGGATATTGCGCGTCGTGCGCGCGATGAGACCCTGATCGATCTCGATCTTGGAATCGGTCAGGGTATAGAGCACTGTGTTGCGCTTGATGTGATAGTAGGCCGGGATCAGCAGCAGGGCCAGAGCGAAAGGAAGCCAGATATAGAAGCTCACGGAAGGCAGCAGCAGCGCCAGCGTGATCGTCAGGAGGACTGCGCCGAGCGCCGCGGCCACGTATCCGGCTTTGATGAAGAGCAGCGTCGGGCGCGCTGTGAAGATCGTGCGCTCAAGGTCGCCCGCTTCATTTGTGCGCACGGCGGCGGCGTCCTGCGGCGACGTGCGCGTCGCGAGGCGCGTCACTTCCGGGTCTGCGACGGGCGTCCCGCATACGTCGCAGAAACGCGCCGTGTCTCGCAGATAGGAACCGCAGTTCAAGCAATGCATGCAACGTCTCCTCTTTAATCGTGGCTGCCAGCGCGGCGCACACTGTCCAGCAGCTCGGCCGGATCATACGGCATCGCCACGATGCCTCGCGCACCCAGTTCCAATGCCTCGCGCCGCGCGACCTCCTGCGAGGGTTGCAGGAGCATCACGACGGGCAGCGTCAGATTTCCGCCGGCCTGTTTGCGCAAGCGCCTGAGCATCTCCACGCCGTCTATCCCGTGCAGCTCGTAATCCAGCAGGAGCAGGTCCGGACGCTCTATGCGCAGGAGGTCTAAAGCCTGCTGCCCGTCGAAAGCAGTGCGCGCCTCGTACCCGGCCGAGCGAATCAAAGCGTTGAGCTGCGCCATCCGCGCCGCATCCGAAACGGTCAACAGCAGCCGTCTCGGCATGATCGCACCGCGCGCGCGAAGCTCACGCTCCGCCGCCGCAGCATGCTCCGCCGCAGCACGCGCGACCAGGACCTCCTGCACCGCTCCGGCTTTACTCTCGACGGCGGGCGCGGACAGCGGCTCAGGGCGGTCAGCCGATTTCGTCTCGCGCACAACGGGCGAATCGCGCCTCTTCGCCAGCGCCGAAAGATAGGCGTCCGGCTGTTTGGGTGAAGGCGGTGGCGGCGGCGTCACCGGCTGTGCCGGTTGTGGCGGCTGTGGAGCGGGCGGCGGCGTTGGAGCCTGCGCCGGAGCGTGCGGTGTGATGACCGGAGCGCTGGCCGTGGGTTGTGCGGGCGGTGTCGCTTGCGGAGCCGCCGGTGTTTGCGGAGCAATCGGCGTTGGCGGAGCCGCCGGCGTTTGAGCGGCCGTTGGAGCCTGCGGCGCAGGCGGTCGCCCGGTCGCTGCGGCGGCGCGCGCGTGGCTCGCGGCGGCCTCGGCCTTCTCGATCAGAGTCTCGACCTCGACGCTCTCATCCGGAAATGAAGCCAGTCCGAGCGCCAGGTCGCTGTCCGTGCGCGCGCCCAGAAACTCGCCGCGCAGCTTCATCAGCACCTGCGTCGCCTCGCGCGATCTGAGGCGCGGCAGATAGATGAGCAAAGTGGTCGGGCCATAAAAGCCGACCGCATCAATGCGACGCAGATTGAGCTTGAAGAATCCGTGCGCCTCCGCCAGCGTGCGGTCGCGCGCCTGTTTGTCGAAGCCTGTGCTGTCCGCGCCTCTCGGAATCGCGTAGATGAGCGCCAGCGTGCCGCTCACTCCGGCGCGTATGTCTTCGCGCACGGCGTCGAGGAGGACGATGAAGTTGTCTATCTCCATCCGCCGGTCGCCGGTCATCGAAGCCGCGCGCCGCCCGACTTCGATCCGCCAGAAGAGCGCATCCAGCCGCGCCAGTATCTGCTCGTGCGGCGTCCAGATGCCGAAGCAATCGTCGACGCCTGCGTTCAGCGCAGCGCTTCGCATGACGCGCTCCTCTTCGACATAGACGAGCACCAACGGCAACGCGTGCGTCACAGGCTCTTCGCGCATATGTCTGGCGAGCGCGACGCCCTCGTTCTCACCCGCGCCGCTCCCGCGCTCCAGCACTATCAGCACGACCTCCGGCTTGAAGTTGGCGATCATCAGCGTCGCCACATCGGTCGTCGCCGCCGCCGTCTCATAACCGGATTCCGCCAGGTGCTGGCGCAGGGTCGCAGTGCTCGCCCCGCCGATGATCAGCGCGCGCCGTCTGCGCTGAGACTCAGATACAGCCATGTTGGACAATCAGGCACAGGCCTCCAAAAAGATACTGGAACACGACCATGATACATAATTAAGCGCGTGCGCTGAAACATAAAACGCGAGGCGGAGAGTTTTTAAATTCTCCGCCTCGCGTCTGAGCTGTAGATTTTAGAGCGCCCGAATTTTACTGGCTGACCAGCTGCAAGCTTCCATCCGGCAGGCGCACGGCGAAGACTTCGCGCTCGTAGATGGTGAGCGGCACAGGCTTCTCAGTGCGCACGGCCGCGACCTGCGAGCGCGTCAGCGGGCGTGCGCTGTGGGCCGTCTCAGGGTCGCGCATCAGCGAGTAACGGCGCGAGATGCGGCGCACGTATTCCTGCGTCTCGTTGTACGGAGGAATCCGGCGGCCGTACTTCAGGACCGCGCCTTCGCCCGCGTTGTAACCCGCGAGCGCGAGCGAGACATCGCCGTCAAACATGTTCAGCAGAAAACTCATGTAGCGCGCGCCGCCTTCGATGTTCTGGCGCGGATCCCAGATATTGGTCACGCCGAAGCGCGCGGCCGTGCCCGGCATCAACTGCATCAGCCCGCGCGCTCCCTTGTTCGACATCGCGCGCGGCTTGAAAGAGGATTCCTGATGCATCGTGGCGTAGATCAGCACCGGGTCGACGCCGTTGCGCGTGGCCGCGTCAACGATGATCGAATCGATCTGCGCGTCTCCGGTCGAGAATCCGTCGAGCGAACGGCTCGCATTCATCGCCACCCCGCTCGAATAAGAGAGCAAGGTCGGCTGCACAGCGTTGCTGCTCTCCGCCTGCTTGTTGCGCCGGTTCTTCTTCCCCTTTTTCGCGGGCGCAGCCGGAGGCTCGACCTCCACGCGCACGCCGTTCGTGAAATCGAAGTTGTCGAAGGTATAACCGGCCTGCTGTGCCATCGACGGCAGCGCGCAAAGCAGCGTCAGGATGATTGCGAAGGAGAATTTTTTCATGCCGCTTGAACCCATGCCCAAATCTGTAAAGGGGCTTTGAAAGTCTGGTCAGGAAGCTGTTTGAGAGCCGTTTGAACCGGCGCGCCCGGGCGGAAACCGAACGTGAAGCAATCATAACACGCCGTTAAAAATATAACAACATGTTTAATCCAAATCCTTAAATGGTTGAAAAGGAGCAAGTTAATCCGACGCAGAAGCGCGGGCTTGACATGATGTAGTATCATGCAGGGGCTTTATCCCCTCGCCCTCGCACGGCGACACCTCGCACATCAGCGCGCCCGAACCTCTGCGCGTCTCACCAAAAAAAATAAGGAGATAAAAATGAAGAAACTCCTCGTGGCGTTACTGACGCTCGTGTGCGCTCTCTCAAGCGTGGCGGCGGCGCAGAGCAACAGCGCCAACTCAGGCACCCAGTCCAACACTGTGAGCAAAAAGCGCGGCCCTGTCTTTCGTGCGACGAAGGATCAGATCAAGCAGGCGCAGGAGATTCTCAAGCGGCGCGGCTTTTACGCGGGCGACCAGACGGGCAAGCTCGACACGGACACGCGCGCAGGTCTCAGGAAGTATCAGGAGGCCGAAGGCATCAAAGCGACCGGCACGCTCAATCGCCTGACGCTGGAGAAGATGAACATCACGCTCACGGACAAACAGAAAGCCATGCCCGCCTGAACATAGACAGGCCACGGACTAACGCGGATAGGCACGGATAAAGAGATAAGTTCTTCATCCGTGCCTATCCGCGTTAGTCCGTGGCTCGTTTACTGCTGTTCGAGCAGGCGTTCGATGATGCCGTAGCTGGCTTCGAGTGCTTCCGCCAGTTTCTCTGGCTGGCTGCCGCCGCCTTCTGCCATGTCGGGCTTGCCGCCGCCGCGCCCCCCTACGAGCGGCGCTAGTTCCTTGATGACCTGTCCCGCCGGGACGCGCTTCAGGAGGTCCGGCGAGGTCCGCACGATGAGCGAGACTTTGCCCTCATCACTGCTGCGTCCCAGCACGACGACGCCCGTGCCCGTGCGTGCGAGCAAGGTGTCGGAGAGCTGCCGCATCCCGGCCGCGTCGAGCCCGGACGCTTCGCGCGCGAGAACTTTGACGCCGTCCGCGACCTCGCGCGCCTCGTTGCCGTTGGAGGCCGAGCCGACCGCTCCGGTTGCGATCTTCAAACGCAGCTCGTCCGCCTCGCGCCGTGACTTCTTGAGCTCCTCCTGCAAGCGCTCGATGGTCGCCGGAAGATCGTTGCGCGAAGAACGCAGCTCGCTCGCGACCTGATCCACCAGAGCTTCCGTCTCCTGAAAACGCGTGAAGGCGTCCGCGCCCGTCACTGCGCGGATGCGGCGCGTGCCCGAAGCGATGGATTCATCGCTCGTGATCTTGAAGAGGCCGATGTCGCCAGTCGCGCGCACGTGCGTCCCGCCGCACAGCTCCTTCGAGAATCCGGGCACGGTCAACACGCGCACATTCTCCGCATACTTCTCGCCGAACAGCGCCATCGCGCCCGAACGCATCGCCTCTTCGAGCGAGAGCACGTCCGTCTGCACACGCTCATTGCGAATGATCTGGTAATTGACCAGACGTTCAAGCTCTGCGATCTCTTCGCGCGTCAGCGGTTGAAAGTGCGAGAAGTCGAAACGCAGGTAGTTCGGCGCGACGATGGAGCCGGCCTGCTTGACGTGCGTGCCCAGGACTTCACGCAAAGCCGCGTGAAGCAGGTGCGTCGCCGTGTGATTGCGCCGCGTGGCGTCGCGCTTCTCGACATCCACGCTCGCCGTCACCTCGTCATTCGTGCGCAGCGTGCCGCGCTCGACCGTCACGCGATGGACGATGAGGCCGCTGACGGGCGCGACCGTGTCGTTGACTAACGCATGAGTGTTGCCGATGACCAGCGAGCCTGTGTCGCCGACCTGTCCGCCCGCTTCGGCATAGAAGGGCGTGCGGTCGAGGATGGCTTCGCCCTCTTCGCCTTCGCCCAATTCCGTCACCTCTTCCTCGCCCTTGATGAGCGCGACGACGCGCGCGCCTTCCGTGCGCGTCTCTTCGTAGCCGGTGAATTCGCTCTTGCCGACGCGTCCCGCAAGCTCTGCGTAAACGGGTTTGGCTTTGCTGCGCGTCGTCTCATGCTCGCGCACGCTCGACTGCTGAATCTCGCGCAGGGCCGCGTCGAAGGCTTCGTTGAAAGCGTCCTCTTCGAGCTGAAAGCCGCGCTCTTCGAGGCTCACGCGAACCAGGTCGCGCGGCGTGCCGAAGGTGTCGTAGAGACGCGCCAGCTCTTTGTATTCGGGCATCTCACCTGCTTTAGCGGTCGAGAAGAGCGCCTCCAGTTTTTGCAGTCCAACCGTGAGGGTCGAGCTGAAACGCTCCTCTTCGAGCCGCACCATGCGCTCGATGAACTCCTTCGAGGCTTCCAGCTCAGGATAGGCTTCGCGCATCTGCCCGACGACGAACTCCGTCACCTTGTAGAAAAAGGCGTCCGCTAATTGCAGCGTGTGATGCCCCTGATAGATCGCGCGGCGCATGATCTTTCTGAGCACATAGTTGCGCCCCTCGTTGCCGGGCAGGATGTTGTCCGCGATGGCGAAGGCGGTCGTGCGCGCGTGGTCTGCGATGACGCGCATGGCGAAGCCTTCGGGCGATTCCGGTTCGTAGTTTCTGTCTGCCAGTTGCGCCGTGAAATCTATGATCGGGCGAATGAGGTCGGTGTCGTAATTCGTCTGGACGCCCTGCAGGACTGCTGCGAGGCGTTCGAGGCCCGCGCCCGTGTCGACCGAAGGCTTAGGCAGAGGCGTCTGCACGAACTCGCCCACGGCAGTCTTGCTCCGCTCGTACTGCATGAAGACGAGGTTCCAGATCTCCATCGTCGTGTCGCCGGGGCCGTTGACGAACTCGGCGCGGTTCTGCGCCGGGTCGGACGGGTCTGCGCCCATGTAGTAATGTATCTCGCTGCAAGGGCCGCAGGGGCCAGTGTCGCCCATCTGCCAGAAATTATCTTTGCGGCCGAAGCGCAGGATGCGCTCCTTTGGCGCTCCGACTTTTTCCCACAACTGTTCCGCCTCGACATCCGCCGGAACTTCGTCGTCGCCTTCAAAGACAGTGAACCACAGACGCTCCGGGTCGAGCCCGTACTCGTTGACGAGCAGATCCCAGGCCAGGCGTATGGCGTCCTCTTTGAAGTAATCGCCGAACGAAAAATTGCCCAGCATCTCGAAAAAGGTATGATGCCGCGCGGTCTTGCCGACTTCGTCGAGGTCGTTGTGCTTGCCGCCCGCGCGGACGCACTTCTGCGATGTGGTGGCGCGCGCGTAATCGCGCCGCTCCGCGCCCGTAAAGACATCCTTGAACTGATTCATCCCGGCGTTGGTGAACAAAAGCGTCGGGTCGTTGGCCGGAAGGAGCGGGCTTGAGCGCACCACCTTATGACCGTGACGCTCAAAGTATTCTAAAAATTTCTGGCGAATTTCGTTTCCGTTCATCTCTAGCTAAGTCCCATGTGTTGAATTCAAAGCTTTGATTGTAACACGCAGCCGAAAGCGGCAGCCACCCGCGCCCGGGCGACTGCCGCTTTCGTGCTTCTGCCGTGCTTCATCAAGCGTCAATGCACATTGCTCAGCGCGACGGGGGTGTCGCCACTGGCCCCCCAGGGCTGAGCGATAGTCCCGCCGCTCGATCTCTGCACATAGAACGTGCCGGTCGACGGACGCCAGACAGACGCCACGTCTGTGTACCCGTCGCCCTCGTAATCTCCGGGAGCGAGGTTGTCGCCGCTCGTCCCCCACGTCAGGGTATAGGTGACGCCGCCGCCCGAACTGATGCCGTAAAAAGTGTTGTCGCTGCTCCGGTGGACGATGAAATCCGAGCGGCCGTCGTGGTCGAAATCGCCGGGCACGACGAGGTCCGGGCCGAGCCCCCAGAGCTGGGCCACAAAAGCGTTGTCGGAACTTCTGAGGACGTAGAAATGTCCGGCCTCCGGCCCCAGAAAGCGATAGACCGCAAAGTCTGTTTTGCCGTCGCCGTCATAATCTCCGGGCGCGACGACATCCGTGGAGCCCTCGCCCCATTGCTGTGCCAGCAGGCTTCCATCCGTGCTCCTGCGAACATAGAAGGTGTCTGTCGAGCCACGATAGACGGCAAAGTCCGCCCGGTCGTCTCCGTCAAAGTCGCCCTGCACCGGCACGTCTCCGCTCTGTCCCCAGGGAACCGCGAGCAGCAGTCCGTCCGAACTCTTCAAAGCATAAAAAGTGGCTGTGCTCGGCCGGAAGACGCAGATGTCCGTCTTCGTGTCGCCGTCGTAATCTCCCGGCGCGAGCAGGTCGCCGGCAGCGCCCCACGCCTGTGCCTGTAAGCTGCCGTCGGAACTGCGGCGGATATACCAGGTGTGCGTGCTGGACCGAAAGACTGCGAAATCCGATTTAAAGTCTCCGTCAAAATCGAACTGCATGCTGCTCTCCGCACGGTTGATGAACAACGAGAGACCCGAAATGCCTGTGGCGCTGCCGACCCCGTCGACGGCGATGTTGTAGGTCGTGCCCGCGACGGCGAGAAAGGTCACGCGGCTGTATAAAAAGAAGCCGCCCGCGTTGTCGTTCGAGGTGACCAGCGTCAGGGCGTTGACGGCAGACCCTGTGTAGACTGCCATCACGGGGTTATAGCCGCTTTCGGCTCCCGCCTGCAAAGTGATGCTGACTGTCACGGGCGCAGTCCACCTGTACCACATGGAATTGAGCGGCCCCGCCACGCCCCCGTGGTTCGGTTCGCCGATCTCGCCGGTGGCTTCGGCGTTGGAGGTGAGCGGGGCATTGGCGGCCACGCCCGTGAGCACCAGCGCCGAGGCGAAATTGTCGTTCGCGGGCGGCGAGAGGAGCTGTTCGCTCCGGGACTGTGCGAGGATGGGAGTGATGCTCGAAAAGATGAAGAGCAGCAGGGCGATAAGCTTCATGGCCTGAGGGCTCCGCGTCGATTGATGAGGGTTAAATCTGTGATTCATTTCCATTCCTTCCTTGCCCGCCTTTGTGTCGGGCAGATAAAAGTTGAGCAAGTTGCGTTACATGAGGTCGCAGCTTGACCGCTCTCAACGCTTTCGGGTG
>JAFBAJ010000345.1 GCA_019247865.1 Acidobacteriota bacterium | reverse complement strand
CACGCGCGCCACGTCTTCGGGCCGAAATCTTCTGTGCCCCCCGGCGGTCTTCAAGGCCGGGAGCAGACCGCTGTCCGCCCAACGCTTGACCGAAGCCTCGCTTACGCCGAGCAACCTCGCAGCCTCGCTGCTGGTCAGATCTTTCGCCCATGCTCTCTTCATTGTCGGAACCTGACTCTAACAAAAGGGCTTCACAGTGTAAAGAATGAATCCGCTCAAAGCGTGCAAGCTCTTTGATGTATAATCTCATTGAAAAAGGTCGATATTTTGATGGGTAATGGGAGAAATTGGAGCAAATCGCTCAAAGCGTTCAGGCTTTCCCGCACCGGCTTGACTCGCAGGAATGGTTTGGCGGATGCTCAAAGCCGGTTCTGAATCCGTAGCAAGGGAGCAGGTGAATGGCGAAACGTGTCACGGCGGTGGCCCGCGTGCGTGCGCGCGCGGGAGCTGAAGAGCGTGTAAAGCGCGCGTGTCTCGCGCTGGTCGCGCCGTCCAGGGGCGAGGCGGGTTGTCTCAACTATGACCTGCACCAGTCCGCGGATGACCCGGCGCTTTTTCTCTTTTACGAGAACTGGGAGAGCCGCGAGGACCTGGAGCGTCATCTGGAATCAAAGCACTCTGTGCAGTTCGACGAGAGCACTGCGGGACTGCTGGCTGAGCCGGAAGAGGTGACGTTCTGGGAGAAGCTCGGCTGAGCTCGAATTTGAAATCTCAAAATTCAGATATTAAAATCTGTCTATGAAAAGAGTCGAAGGAAAATATGTGCTGATCACCGGAGCCTCGCAGGGTTTGGGACGCCAGCTGGCGATTGACTATGCGCGCGAAGGGGCGCGCGGCCTCGCGCTCACGGCGCGTGGTGCGAGCGCGCTCGCGGAGGTGAAAGAGAGCATCCGCGAAGTTGCGCCTGAAGCGCAGGTCGTCGTCGTGGTGGCGGACCTGAGCCGGCAGGAGGAGATCGAGCGTGTGGTGGCGACAACCCTTGCGGAGTTCGGAGGTCGGCTGGACGTGCTGGTCAACAACGCTTCGAGCATCGGGCCGACGCCGATGCCGTTCCTGCTCGATTATCCGCTCGAAGACTTTCGCAGCGTCCTCGAAATCAATCTCATCGCGCCTTATCTTTTAATCAAGAAGGCGCTGCCCGCGATGATCGAGCGCGGCGGCTCGATCATCAACGTCACGAGCGACGCAGGGCGGACGGGCTATCCGGGCTGGGGCGCTTACGGCGTCTCCAAGTTCGCCATCGAAGGCATGTCCGAGACGTGGGCGGCCGAGCTGGAAGAGAGCGGCGTGCGCGTCAACTGGGTTGACCCGGGCAACATGAACACGCTCATGCACCGCGAAGCGGAGCCCGAAGAAGACCCGTCCGAGTGGGCCGACCCTTCGGAAGTCACAGAGGTCTTCATCTACCTCGCCTCCGACGAATCCAAAGACGTGAGCGGCCGTAGATTTCAGGCGCAGGAAGAGAACTGGGGGCGTCCCGCATCAGCGGAATCGTAGCTCAAAAATGTCTTCTCCTTTTTCATTCGATCTCCCGCCGGAGCTGGCTGCGAAAGAGCCGCCGGAGCGCAGGGGTGTGGCGCGCGACCGCGTGCGTCTGATGGTCATTGACCGGCGGACGAACGAGGTCACGCACACGCGCTTTGATTCCATCAGCGAGTTCCTGCGCGCGGGCGACCTGCTCGTCTTCAACACCAGCCGCACGCTGCCCGCCGCGCTTCAGGGTTGTGAAGCAGAGGGCGGCCCCTGCATAGAGGTGCGGCTCGCGGAGCACTTGCCGGACGGCTCTTGGCTCGCGCTGCTGCTCTGTCAGAAGGGCGATCCCTTCTCCTGCGGCTTGCGACAGGGGATGGAGATACACTTCGGCGATGGGAGCGAAGGGCTGGTCGGCGCGGTCGAAGCGCAGGACAAGCGCATTCACAGGTTGTGGAAGATACGCTTCTCGAAATCCGGCGCGGAGCTGGTGGACGCCATCTATAAGCTCGGCCAGCCGATACGCTACGAATACGTCAACGCGCCGTGGGATTTGGATTACTACCAGACCGTGTACGCGCAGGAGCCGGGCTCCGCCGAGATGCCTTCGGCCGGTCGAGCTTTTACCTGGCGGCTCCTGCTCGGACTGAGGCGGCAGGGCGTCGAGACCGCTTACATAGTCCTGCACACAGGGCTTTCGTCCTACATGGACGACGAGCTGGACGCGCGCCATCCGGCTTCGGAAGAGGAATATTTCATCAGCCACGCCGCAGCGGAGAAGGTCAACAACGCGCACGCGCAGAGCCGCCGCGTGATCGCCGTCGGGACGACCGTCGTCCGCGCGCTGGAATCGGCCGGAGACGAAGACGGCATCGTCCGGCCCGGTCACGGCTACACGCGTCTGCGCCTCACGGCCGATTCGCGCCTCACGACCGTGGACGGTCTGCTCACGGGCCTGCACGAGCCGGAGGCCAGCCACCTCGACCTGCTGACGGCCTTCCTCCCGGCCGAGCAGATACGCACGGCTTACGAAGAGGCCGTCCGGCAAGGCTATCTCTGGCACGAGTTCGGCGATCTGAACCTCATCATTTGAAGTTTAAGAGAAAAATTTTCACGCAAAGGCGCAAAGACGCAAAGAAGACATGAATGCTTTTCTTTGCGTCTTTGCGCCTTTGCGTGAGCATCCCCGCTTGACTCTTAACTCGACTACAGGGTTTACAATACGGAGTCATGGCTGAGATGAAACACACTTTGAAGCAGGGAGAGGGCGTGCAGCATGATTGCTGTGCGCCGGTTGAGACGCCGGTCGTCGTACAGCAGCCGCTCGTGCAGCTCGGGCGCAGAGCGCCTGTCGAGCCGCCGCCAATATCACAATCGCATCAACACACTGCTGTGGCTGCCGCGAGCGAGCAGAATGCCGAAGAGGCGCAGGAGCGCGCCTATCGCGGTCTGATGCGCAAGTTCTGGTTCGCGGCGTGCGTCGGCCTGCCGCTCCTGCTCCTGATGCTCGCGGAATTTGTGCCCGCCTGGAACCACGCGTTGATGGGGTGGCAGCAGAGCCTCGGTCTGTTCATCGCTCTCCTGACGCTGCCCGTGCTCGTCTGGTCGGGCGGGCAGTTCTTCGCGAGCGCCTGGCACGGCCTGCTGCGCCACAACACGAACATGGACACGCTGGTCGCGCTGGGGACGGGCG
>JAFBAJ010000113.1 GCA_019247865.1 Acidobacteriota bacterium | reverse complement strand
TCGTGGTAGTGCGTCGCGAAGAGCGTCTTGGTTCTGACCTGCGGATGATTGTGCATGTACTCAAGCACTGCGCGCGCGACCGCCAGGCCGTCGTAGGTCGAAGTCCCGCGCCCCAGCTCATCCAGCAGCACGAGCGAGCGCGGCGTCGCGTGATGCAGGATCTGTGCTGTCTCGACCATCTCCGTCATGAAGGTGGATTCGCCGCTGCCGAGGCGGTCGTAGAGCCCTATGCGCGTGAAGATGCGGTCGCACAGGCCGACGGTCGCGGCTGAAGCGGGGACGAAGCTTCCGGTCTGTGCCATCAGGACGATGAGCGCGGTCTGCCGCAGGTAGGTTGACTTGCCGCTCATGTTCGGCCCTGTGATGAGCGCGATCTGCGGCGCGCCCTCGCCGCCCAGTTCGACATCGTTCGAGATGAACGGAGTCTCTTCGTCGAGGACTCTTTCGAGCACCGGATGGCGGCCTTCCCGGATATAAAGCTGCGCGTTGTCCACGACCGTCGGGCGCGTATAGCGGTACTCTTCGGCGGTCGCGGCGAAAGAAATTATCACGTCCAGATAGGCCAGAGAGGCGGCGGCGTTGAGAATGTCCGCGCGGCTCTTCGAAACCTCTGCGCAGACGTGTCGAAAGAGATTCGCTTCCAGCTCCGCGATCCTCTCCTGCGCATGCAGGACGAGCGATTCGTACTCCTTGAGCTCCAGCGTGACGAAGCGCTCGGCCTGCGCGAGCGTCTGCTTGCGCGTGTAATCTTCGGAGATGAGATGCAGGTTCGGCTTGGTGACTTCGATGAAGTAGCCGAAGACCTTGTTGTAGCCGACGCGCAGGCTCTTGATGCCGGTGCGTGCGCGCTCGCGCTGTTCCAGCTCCGCGAGAAAGGTCTTCCCGTTGCCGAGCAGCGCGCGCAGGCTGTCCAGCTCTTCCGAATAACCAGCTCGAATCACGCCCGTCTGCTCGTTGCGCGAAGGCAGCTCTTCCGAGATGGCCGAACGGATGATGCTCGCCGCGCTCTCGCACGCAGGCAAAGCTTCGAGCGTCGTTGCGAAACGCCCGGCCTCGCGTTGCAGGATCGAGCGCACCTGCGGAATCGCTTCGAGGCTCTGCCCCAGCGCGAGCAGCTCCTGCGCGCTGATGACGGACGCGCGCGCACGCGAAGAGAGCCGCTCCAGATCATGCATCGGCTCAAAGATGGCGGAGAGTTCCGCACGCGCCTTGCGCTGCGCCAGGAACCACGCGACGTGCTCCTGTCGCCGGACGATCTCCGCCACGTCCAGCAGCGGCTGTTGCAGCCACCGCCGGAGCAGACGCCCGCCCATCGCCGTGCGCGTCTCGTCCAGCGCTTTGAGCAAAGACGGCGCGGCCGTTCCGCTCTCGAAGATTTCGAGACTGCGGAAGGTCTGCGCGTCGAGCGTCATGAAATTGTCCGTCCGGTAGCTCTTGAGGCGCGTCAACTGCTCCGAGGCGAGCGTCTGCATCTCGCGCAGATAAGCGATGATCGCTCCGGCCGCAGCGGTCGCCAGCGGCCAGCGCGTGAGACCGAAGGGAGCCAGCGAGCGCACGCCGAAATGCTCGCACAGGGCGCGGCGTGCACGCTCGTATTCAAAATGCACATCATCGCAGCACGTGATGAAGCCGGGCAGCGGTTCGGCCTGTGCGTCGCTCCTGCTTTTTGAAGGCACGAGCAGCTCAGAAGGCGCTAGGCGTTGCAGCTCCGGAATCATCGCCGCGTTCTCCACTTCGGTCGCGGCGAACTCGCCCGTCGTCACATCCGCGTAAGCGATGCCTGCGCGCTTGCCGTCGCTGACGCACGCCGCCAGATAATTGTTCGTCTTGCTTTGCAGGAGTCCGGGCTCAAGGACTGTGCCGGGCGTCACGATGCGAACGACGTCGCGCTCGATGAGGCCGCGACCGGCTTCGCCTTTGACGGGCGTGGCGGAGAGCTGTTCGCAGATGGCAACGCGGTGGCCGCGTGCGATGAGCGTCGCCAGATGTCTTTCGAGACTGTGATGCGGAACGCCCGCGAGCGGGATGCGCAAGCCCTTGCCCATCGGCTTGGAGGTCAGCACGATGTCAAGCTCGCGCGCCAGCAGACGCGCGTCGTCATCGAAGGCTTCGTAAAAATCGCCTATGCGAAACAGCAGGATGGCGTCCGAGTGTCGCCGCTTGATTTCCAGATACTGTTTGCGCAGTGGGGTGGTGGTGTTCGCCGTCATCACTCGAAGAGAGTTGCGAGTATTTCTTCGACCGATGTGAGGGCGCGGTGGAGCCTGCGTATCTGCTCGAAACTCAGGATCGTGGTCACGCGTCCTATCTCGTGAAAAGCTCCCGTCCGCGCGATGCTCATGGATTTAATCGCGCGATTGTTATCGCGTTCGCTGGCGATGACGAGAAAAGGTTTCGTGCGCTGTGCGTCGTGCGCGCGCTTCAATTTCGCCAGCGCGGCGTCAATGTTGCCCTTGTGCTGAACTTCAAAGACATGGCTCAGGCGCGGGCTGCTCTCGTTCTCTCGCCAGACGACATCATAATACTCAAATTCGGCCTGCGCGTGATAGCCGAGCACGCGCCCGATGTCGCACAGCATCCGCTGCGTGTCCGTGTGCGAGAGCGCCTCCCCGCGCGCGGCCTCGCCCGTCCCCATCTCCGCCGGGACAAAGTTGGTCGCCTCCTCTTCCGCGCGCCTGCGTCCGGCGTTGGTGATCAGCCAGCGCCCTCGATGCCGCTCGATCTGCCGCTTCTCGTCGAGGGAGCGCCCGGCCCGCTGCACCAGCCTCCGCCACTGCGCGCGATGACCGTTGCCCAGAGCGAGCACCTCCGCCTCTCCGAGCTGCGGAAAATACCCAGCCAGCCGGTCATACAGAAAACGCACGTCCTCGTTCCCGCCCGTCGCCAGCAGCTCCTGCAGGATAGGCAATTCGATTCGCTCCGTGCCCGGATACGCCATACACAAAACTTACAGGAGAAAACAGTCTCACGCAAAGGCACAAAGAAAAGTAATAGTGCCCTAAATTGTTTTTCTCTGTGTTTCCTCTGCGACTTCTCTGCGTCTCTGCGTTGAGATGATGCTGCACCATACTCAACGCCGAGACGCAGAGTTCACGCAGAGTTGGCGCAGAGAGTTGAATTTAGGCACCACCAGAAAAGTAAGCTTGTCCTGTGCGCCTTTGCGCCCTTGCGTGAGACTTATGGGATGTATGCAGCGGGCACTGGCAAATCTGTGCCGATGCCCCATTGCTGGCTGAGGCTGCCGCCGCCGCTCCGCAGCACAGACCACGTCGCTGCCCCCGGTCGAAAGACCGTCAAGTCCATCTTCCCGTCGGCGTCGAAGTCTCCAGGCGCGGGCACATCCCCGCTCTCTCCCAACTGCTGCTCCAGAATGCCCGTCCCGGCCGCGTCCAGGATGTACCACCTGTTCGTCCCCGGTCTGTAGACGGCAATGTTGCTCTTCAAATCGCCGTCGTAATCCGCCGGCACAGCCTTGTCTCCGACGATGCCGAACTTCGCGATGGACACTGTGTTGGTAGAGCTTTGCAGGATGTACCAGTAATAATCCGTCCCGATTGTCCGCAGGTAGGCGAGGTCAGATTTGGCGTCGCCGTCGTAATCCATCCGCAGAGGCTGGTCTGTGCTGGTGCCGAACTGACGCCCGAGGAAGCTGCCATCGGAGCTATTCAGGATGTACCAGACTCCATCTGAAGGGCGATAGACCGCGAGGTCTGCTTTCCCGTCGCCGTCGAAGTCTCCTGGGATGGGAATGTCGCCGCTCGCGCCCCAATGCACAGCACTGTAGTTGCCGGAAGAGTCCAGCAGGACGTACCAGTAGCCGTTCGAGGGTCTGAAGACGGAGAAGTTAGTCTTGCCGTCGCCGTTGTAATCTGCGGGCGTGATCTTGTCTTCTCCGCTGCCGAACTGCACGTTCAGAAAAACGTTGTCGCTGCTGCGGAGGACGTACCAGAAGCTCTGTGCGGTCGGGGTCGCGCCCGCGCGGTAGACTGCGAAGTCGGTTTTCGCGTCGCCGTCGAAATCGAACGGCGTGTTGATCCCCACTGGAACCGGCCCCCATATCGGATTAGCGTACCACAATTCCGGCCCATTCCCGATAAGTCTAACCTGGTTTGTGCCGTCCGCGTTGATGAGATAAATTCCGTTGTTTACGTTACTCTGCCCGTATCTGTCAAAAGCGATTTTTGCGCCGTCGGGCGACCACGACGGGTCGCCGTCGGTTTTGTTCGCCTCGGGTACTGTCAGGACTCTTTCGTTTGTCCCGTCCACGTTAATCACGGCGATTCCGGTGAAAACCGCGCCGGAGGATAACACGACGCGTTTTCCAAAAGCGATTTTCAAGCCGTCGGGCGACCAGGCCAGGGCACTGCTGGTTGCGTTGTTTGTCGTGATACGTCGTTCGCCTGTGCCGTCGGCATTGATGACCCAGACATCGCCGCCGCTCGAAAAGGCGAGCTGCGAACCGTCGGGCGACCACGCGGGCGCAGACGGCGAGGGCTGCGTAATGCCGGGGAAAGGGGCCTGATTCGTGCCGTACGGGCTCACCATCCAGATTTGACCGTCGCGCTCGTAAGCGATCCTGTTCGTCACAGACCACGACGGACTTCGCTCTGACACCCCCGGCGTGTGAGTCAGATTAATTCGATTTGTGCCGTCAAGGCTTATCATATAAATGTCCGTGTAACCGCCAATCCCATAATCGGAATAAACGATTTTCGTGGCGTCGGGCGACCACTGCGGGTAAGACGTGCCCTCCCCGGATGCCAAAGTGTGTCCCAAACCGTCCCCGTTAGCGATAAAGATGGAGGCAAAGGCCCCCCCGTGCATAAAGCGTATAACCTTATAAGCGAATCTTCCGGTTGCCAGATTTGCCTCCGGCGGTGCGGAACGGACACGCCTTTCGACTGATGTAGATGGAAATAAGAAAAAGAGGCCGATGAACGAGAGTCCGACGACTAACATCCACTGACGTGAAGACGAGATAACAACGAGAGGATCGTGCTTCATAGTGTCAACTCCTGAGATTGTCTTTGAGAAGATTGATTATATGCCAAATAGAAAAAAGAAGCTCAGGCAAAGACGCAAAGGCGCAAAGAAAGAACGCGAAGAGGTGGAATGCCTCTGTCTCCTGCGTACTTTTCTTTGCGCCTTTGCGCCTTTGCGTGAAACTGCTTTTTTTAAGCCGCTTGAGCTTTATCGCCGAAGCAGTGATTGATCTCTTCGGAGTCGAGCGTGTCGCGCTCCATCAGCCCGGCGACCAGCTCGGCGATGGCGGGGCGTTTGGCGTCGACCATTTCGCAGGCGCGGCGCATCTGGGCGTTGATGATCTCGCCCGTCGCGTGCTCGACGCGGTCGAGCAGGGCCTGGCTGTGCGGGTCTTCGGGTTTGCCGAGATGAATCGGCCCGAGCGGGCTCATGCCGAACTCCGCGACCATCTTGCGTGCGATCTCGACGGCGCGCTCGATGTCGTTGGAGGCCCCGGCGGTCATCGTCTCCAGCAGGAGCTGTTCGGCGGCACGGCCTCCGAGGAGCATTGCGATCTGGTCTTCGAGATACTCTTTCTTCTTCATCAGGCGGTCGCGTTCGGGCAATGACTGCGTGACGCCGAGCGCGCGGCCGCGCGGCAGGATCGAGACCTTGTGAATCGGATCGCCGTGCTTGACGCCGAGGCCGACGGCGACGTGCCCGGCTTCGTGAACGGCGGTCGCGTAACGCTCTTCATCGTCCATCATAAAGCCGTGCCGCTCGGCTCCCATCAGAATCTTGTCGCGCGCGTATTCGACGTGCTTGCGCTCGACGGCGCTGGAATGATCGCGCGTCGCGGCGATGGTCGCTTCGTTGAGCAGGTTGGCGAGGTCTGCGCCGGAGAAGCCCGGCGTGCCGCGCGCGATCCAGCCCAGGTCGAGCCCTTCGGACAGCGAGAGGCCGCGCGCGTGAACATTCAGAATCGCTTCACGACCGCGTGCGTCCGCGAGGTTGACTGTGATCTCACGATCAAAGCGCCCGGGGCGCGTGAGCGCGTTGTCGAGGATGTCCGGGCGGTTGGTCGAAGCGATGACGACGACGCCCGCGAGCTGTTCGAAACCGTCCATCTCGACCAGCAGCTGGTTCAGCGTCTGCTCGCGCTCGTCGTTACCGCCGCCGAGGCCCGCACCACGATGGCGG
>JAFBAJ010000076.1 GCA_019247865.1 Acidobacteriota bacterium | reverse complement strand
CGTGGAGAGGGCTGCGACGGGCAGGGCGACGATCTCCGGCGTGTCGTAGCTGTGGATGGCGCGGACGTTCTGTTCCAGTTCCGCGAATTTGTCGCGCGTGGTTTTGGCTAAGAGAAGGATTTCGGGCGCGCGTTCGATGCGGCCTTCCCACCAGTAGACGGATTCCATCTCCGGCATGATCTGCACGCAGGCGGCGAGCCGCGCGCCCACCAGCAGCTCCGCGATGCGCGCGGCCTCTTCGCGGCTCCCGGCGGTCATCAAGACCACGATTGCTTCTACTTCATCACTGCTCTTCATCTTCTGCCGCTACTTCTTCATCCTCTTCGAGCGTCGTGCCCGTGAGCGGCGTCGTGTCTGAGCCGAAGAAGGCCGTGTAGAGCTCCATCGCGCGGTCGTAGTCGCGCTCATCAACCAGCACGAGCGCGCCGGGCGAAGTCGTCGAAAGGAGCGGCGACAGAGCATCCGCGCCGCCCGACTGCACGGCCGAGCGGATACCGTTCTGCGTCAGAATGTCGTTGACCATCTCGGCCTCGGCCGGAGAGCCGACGTTGTGCAGCGGCACGAAGCGCGCCTCGCTGTGGTCGATGAGCGTGTTCTCCGCCGTCAGATGCTCGACCAGCTCCGTGCCGTCATCCGGGCACACGGTAATTCCCGCTCCGTATTCCGATTCGCAAACAGGACAGAACATAGCTGCTCCCTCTGGTTGTGTGATTTTAATGACGAGCGATTATAGCATCTCTTTTATTTCGCTGCCTTCACGGCACGCTCGAACGGGGTGGCCTCGAAGTAGGTCATCTGCTTGAAGGTCTGGAAGCGTTTGTTGATCTCTTCGTGCGTCAGCCGCTGAACGCGCTCCGTGCCGAACTCTTCGACGTTGAAGGAGGCCATCACCGAGCCGTAGATCATCGCGCGCCGCATCGCCGCTTCATCCAGCTTCTCGCAGCTTGAGAGATAACCCATGAAGCCGCCCGCGAAAGTGTCGCCCGCGCCCGTCGGGTCGAAGACGGATTCGAGCGGGAACGCCGGAATCGCAAAGTATGCTTCCGAGGTAAAGAGCGCCGCGCCGTACTCGCCGCGTTTGACCACCAGCGCCGACGGCCCCCACGAGAGAATCTTGCGCGCGGCCTTGACCAGATTCGGCTCGTCCGCCAGCATCCGCGCTTCCGCGTCGTTGATAATCACGACGTTGACGACCTTGATCGTCTCCAACAAGGATTCGCGCGCCTCATTGATCCAGTAGTTCATCGTGTCGAGCGCGACCAGCTCCGCATTCGGCAGTTGCTCGCGCACGCTGCGCTGCAAGTCCGGCTGGATGTTGCCGAGAAAGACCAGCCGCGCCTGGCGCGAGCCCTCGGAGAGCTTGGGCTGGAAGTCCGCGAAGACGTTGAGCTGCGTGTCGAGCGTGTGCGCCGTGTTGAGGTCGTAATCGTAACGACCGCGCCAGAAAAAGGTCTTGCCGTCGGGGATGCGTTCGAGGTCCGTCGTATCTATCCCGTGCGTCTCAAAAACGCTCTCTTCTTCGCCGCCGAAATCGCCGCCGACCACGCCGACGATGCGCACGTCCGTAAAAAAGCTGGCCGAGATGGAACAGTGCGTGGCCGCGCCGCCCAACATGCGCTCGCGCTTGCCGAAAGGCGTCTCGACCGCATCAAACGCCACCGAGCCGACTATCAATAAAGACATTATTCAGTTCTCTCCTGTTGATTTAATTTGCGAGCTTTAGATTGTTCTTTGCGTCTTGGCGAGAACTCAACGTTTCTCGCACAGGCGCAAACAAAGAAAGACTCAAGGGCGCACAGCGGACTTACTGCTTCTTCTCTTCCGGCTTCTTCGTTTCAGCGCCCATAGATTGCAAAGCCTTCTCGGCGTCGCTCTTAAAAGAGCTTTCGGGGAATTGCGTGACGAGCTGCGAGAGATAGCCGCGCGCGTCCTCGCGATATTTTTCCTGCGGCTCTTTCGGAGCCTGCTTGCCGCGCTTCTCTGACAGGAAGAGACTGCTCATGCCTGCGATGTAGAGCACTTCGTCGATCCTGGAAAAGGTCGGGTTGCCCGCGATCACCTCTTCGCAGCGCGAGAGCGAGGAGACGTAAGCTTTGCGGACTTTGAAGTAGAGCCGCGCGACTTCAAGGTTATGCGCCGAGTCGCGCTCCAGCTCCGCATCCCGCACCGTCGAAGCGTCAGGCCCGCGTGAAGCGCCCTGTGCACGCACGCTCGCCTGCCCCCACACCAAAGTCAGCAGCACGAGGCCGCAGATGATGACAGTCTTTTTCATAAAACCTCCGAACTGTATTTCTTAATGATCGCTTCCAGCTTCTTCTTCGTCGCCGCGGGCCATAAGTCCGGGGCGGTGAAGATCGCGTTCTTGAGCGCCGAGCCACAGGCGCAGGCGCGCGGCTGGTCTGCCAGACGGCGCACGGCCTCGCGCATGATGAGCTGTGCGTTACGCACATTCTTATTGAGATATTCGACCACCGTTTCCACCGAGACGGCGTCGTGCTCCTCATGCCAGCAGTCGTAATCCGTCACCAGCGCGAGCGTCGTGTAGCAGATCTCAGCCTCGCGCGCCAGCTTCGCCTCCTGCAGATTGGTCATCCCGATGACATCCATCCCGGAGAGACGATAGAGCTTCGATTCCGCTTTGGTCGAAAAGGCTGGCCCTTCCATGCAGATGTAAGTTCCGCCGCGATGCGTCTTGACCTCGGCTACGCCGCAGGCCGCTTCGACTACGTCGCCCAGCTCCGCGCACACCGGATGCGCGAAAGTGATGTGCGCGACGATGCCTTCGCCGAAGAAGGTTGATTCGTGGGCGCGCGCACGCGTCCGGTCAAAGAACTGATCGGGGATGACCATATCGAGCGGCGCGTACTTCTCCTGCAATGAGCCGACCGCCGAAGCCGAGAGGATACGCTCGACTCCCAGCAGTTTCATCGCGTAGATGTTCGCCCTGAAAGGCAGCTCGCTCGGCGTCAGGCGATGCCCGCGCCCGTGCCTGGGCAGAAAGGCCACACGCACACCTTCGAGCGTCCCCATGATGAAAGCGTCCGAAGGACTGCCGAACGGCGTCTCCACCGTGACCTCTTCGATGTCCGTCAGCTCCGGCATCTGGTAGAGGCCGCTGCCGCCGATGATTCCGATTTTCGCTGTCGCCATAATCTTTATTCGCTCTTGCAACCGGTCTTCATGACTCCCATCACGTAGTCGTTAAGCTCGCCTTTATCGCGCTTTTCGATCAAGTCATCAAGATAAGCCCATTTCGCTTTGGGCTTCGTCTTCAAGATAGATTCATACATCTTCAAAATCCCTTCCAGGCCGGCCAGAGAAACCGCTGGCTTTTCTTCTGCCTTGTCCGGATGCTCGATGATAAAGGCCGCGCTTGAGAGAATCTGCTGAGCGACGAGTTCCGAGGAGTAGTTCTTTTTATTACCGAGCAGAGGCGAAACAAAACCCGTGCAAACATCTACGGTGATGTCCGGAGCCTGTGCGAGCCATTTGAGCACTCGTTCGCGCGCCCCCAGAGCCTCCTTGTTAAAAGGATCTGTCTCAAGCACGTGTGCCACGCGCACTGCTTCGGCACGCTCCTCCGGCGTGGACGGCTTGCGGTCATCCTGCGCCGAAACGCTCTGCGCCAGCAACGCGAACGCTGCCATCATAACGGCCGCCAGAATCAGCTTATTGATACGCATAGAGGTTTATCAGTTCAGAGCTTCAAACGCGCGCAGCTTTCCGTCTTCATCCCTGAGACGACAGAGCGGCGCGTCCGGGTCGTGATAAAAGAGGCAGAGCCAGTCTTCGCGCGCGGCCTGCGGCAGCAGACGCTTCTTGGCTTCGAGCGTCTCCACCGGATACAGGTCGTAGCCCATGATCCAGGGCAGGCGCACATGCGCGCGCGTCGGGACGAGATCGGCGAAACAGTAGAGCGTGCGCCCGCCGCGTTCCAATCGCGCGCATTGCATCGAACGCGAGTGGCCCGGCACAGTCTGCATCCTAAGCCCCGGCGCAACCTCGTACTCGGCCTCCATCAGCTCCAGTTGCCCGGACGCCCTGAGCGGCCGCCAGTTCTCAGGCAGATAGCTGGCGCGGTCACGCTCGTGCGGCGATTCCGCGTGCTCGTACTCCGCACGCGAGACCAGATAGCGCGCGTTCGGGAAAGCCGGGACGGCCGCCCCGAACGCTTGATCGAGCTTCGTGTTTCCGCCCGCGTGGTCGAAGTGTAGATGCGTGTTGACGACGATGGTGACTTCTTCGGCGGTGACGCCCGTGATGGCTTGCAGCGATTCGCCGAGCGGACGCTGGCGCGTGATGCCGTACATCGCGGACTGCTTCTGAGACCACTTGTCGCCGATGCCCGTCTCGATCAGGATGCGCTCGCGCCCTGCTTCGACGAAGAGGCAGTTCATGTTGAGGCGCACGCGATTGCGCTCGTCGGGCGGAGCCAGTTCCGCCCACAGATCGCGCGGGACGACGCCGAACATCGCCCCGCCATCGAGCCGGAATTCCGTGTCCGGCACGATCTCTACACGGTAATCGCCGAGGAACATTGCTGAGCCGCGTCTATTTCTTGCCCGGTTTCTTGGCGGGCGCAGGCGGCGGAGCAGGCTTGTTGTTCTCTGCGCCTCTGCCGTTTCTCGGCCCGGACGGAGTCTCCGGCAAAGGCTCTCCCTGCGGAACGCCCTGATCCATCTCCGCGCCCGGAGGCATGCCCGGAATCTGCTGTTGCGGCATCGGCGGCGGAGCTTCGACCTCGAAGTTTTCCGCGACCTCGATGTGGTTGCGCTTGGTGATTTCGTCGAGCAGCTTTTCGCGCTTCTCTTTTTCGACGGCCTCGCGCGCGGTGTCGCGCCCGGATTGCGGCGGAGCGAAAGGATTGTCGGATTTCGCGCTAGAGGAGATCAGGATGTGGCGCGCGTGCACCTGCTCTTCGTCCTTGCCTTCGGGGGACTTCTTCATCCCGCGCTCTTCGACTTTGATGATGTGAAAGCCGAATTGCGTCTGGACGACATCGCTGATCTGTCCGGGCTGGAGCGCGAAGGCAGCGTCCTCGAACGCTTTGACCATCCGGCCGCGCCCGAACCAGTCGAGGTCGCCGCCCTTGTCCTTGTTGCTCGTGTCGGAGGAGAACTCTTTCGCCAGCGCCGAGAAGTCTTCGCCCGCGCGCGCACGCTTCAGGACCTCTTCGGCTTTGGCGCGAGCCTTACTGTCATCCAGTTCCGGATGCTGTGCGACGTACTGGTCGATCTCTGCTTCGGTCGCTTTGAGCTGCGGCTCCAGCTTCTCTTTGGCGTACTGCTGCGCCAGAAAGCGAGCCTGCTGAAAGCCTATGTGCAGTTCTATGTTGTGCTGGCGGTCAAAGCCGGCCTTCGTCGCCTCGCGCTCCGTCATCATGACCTTGGCCCACTCGTCCTTGAGCATCTTCTTCTGCTCTTCCGGCACGGGCCGGTCGCCGAGCAGTCCCATCTTCTGCGCGATCTCCATGAAGTGGTTGAACTTCTCTTCCTGCCCCTTCTCGGCGAGAAAAGCTTTGACATCATCATCTTTGATGTCTGCGAACGCCGGTGAAGGGCCGCGCGCGTCGGCCTTCTTCTTCTCGTACAGCTCCGCGACGATCAGCGAGCGCATGATCCCAAGCTGCTCTTTGGTCTCGGCGGAATCGCCCATCCCGTTGGCTCTAGCTTCGGCCGCGAGCGCGAGGATCTGCTTGATCTGCTTGGCAAACTCCTGGCGGTCTTTGTCGCTCGCCGCGAGCTGCGAGCGCATCTGCGGCGGCATGTCTGCCACGAGGAGCTTCATGTCTTCGGCCGAGAGCGAGGTCAGATTCGCCACGCCCCGGTTGTGATTCCCTTTCAACTGCCAGAGGATCAGTCCGCCCGCAAAGAGGACCGCAGCGATGATGGCGAACAGGGACTTGGTCGAAGTGCTCATCCCGCGAGAGGCTGCGGGCGCAGCAGTTCTCGGAGCCGGTGCGGCGGAGGCGACGGCCGGCGCGGCCG
>JAFBAJ010000018.1 GCA_019247865.1 Acidobacteriota bacterium | reverse complement strand
TTTAGGACACTACTGAGCCTTACTATGATGAAAATCGAGTCTGATCTATTTCATGGCGCAGGCGCTCTGTAGCGCGCTTCAAGCTGATCGAGCATGCTCTGCAATTCGCTCTGCGGCAGCCAGCGACCGCGCACCATGACGCCTGCGCGCCGTTGCAGATGAGAGAGCGATTCGAGCGGGTTGGCTTCGAGCAAGATCAGGTCGGCTCGCTTGCCGACTTCGACCGTGCCGAAATCAAGCGGCGTGTGCATGAACTGTGCGAAGTACTCTGCCGGATTGCGCGTGGCCGCTTCGAGCGCTTCGTATGGCGTCAGCCCGGCTTCGACAAAGCTCTGCAACTCCCTGTGCGTCGCAAAGCCCGGGACCAGAAAGAACTGCGGCGAATCCGAGCCGACCAGCAGCTTCGCGCCAGCCTTGCGCAGCTCTCGCACCAGCATGTCACGCAGCTCCGTGAATCGCCTGCGCTCATTCAGAGGCGGGGGAACCTCTCTGGTTCCCTGCACCTGCTGCGCAAAGGCGGCTCGCATCTTCGGCGGCACGTAAGTAAGCTCTGGCCGTTTGAGCAGCTCATTGACCTGCTCGTCAGAGACGATCAGCTTGAACAGAGCCAGCGTCGGCGTGTTCCACACTTCCGCCACTTTCGTCGCGCGCACGACGCCCGGAATCTTTTTCTCGTCCACGTAATTGAGCACCGGGCCGAGGATGATCTGCCCTGGCGGAGCCTGTGCCGGCGAATCGCTCCGGACGATGGCGCGAATGTAGCCGTCCAGATGCTCGATTGAGGTTTGATGCGCGGCCAGAGCGCGCTCCAGTCCAACCGTCTCCGTGACGTGCCCGGCGATAGGAATCCCGACGCGTTTGGCCGTCGCCACAATCGCCGCGTAGGCTTCGGGCGATAAGCCTTCATGCACTTTGACGAGATCGTAGCCGGCCTGCTTCTGTTCAAGCACGACGCGCTCCGCGGCCTCAGGCGTCGGCACGGTGTTGCCGAGCAGCGGCGCACCGGCTGTGAAAATGGTCGGCCCCGGCAACTCGCCTTTCGCCACCCTGTCACGCAAGGTCAGGTGCTCCGGCTTGCCGATCATGTTGCGCACCGTCGTCACGCCGTTCGCTAAGAAGAGTTCGAGCTGTTGGCCCGCGAGATCGTCCGGGTTGCCCGCGCCGGGGAGCAGGTGGACATGCATATCAACCAACCCCGGCATGAGGTATTTCCCGCGCCCGTCAATCCTGCGCGCGTCCGCCGGTATCTTCGTTTTTTCGGCGGGGCCGATGACTGCGATTCGGCCATCCCGCACGATGACCGTCTGCCCTGCTAACACACGCTCTCGATCCATCGGCACGACGTTGACGTTGACGAACGCGATAGACGTTTGCGCCTCCGTCTTTGGAGCTTGTTTAATGTTCTGAGAACCGGCCGCGCCAAAGAGGTTGAAGATGAGCAGAAGAGATAAGCAGAACTGTTTCACTGGTGCGTGCTCTCACTTTCAATTACTCTGTTTACTCTGAACGGCAACTTTTACAGAGGCGACGCGGCCCGACAACCGAATTGTGACGAGAGGCGCTTTATCGTCGCTGTGCGGTTATTTAATGCGGACGGCCCAAATGATTTGTGGAGAATGAAATGAAACGAAGATTGGGAACGGCCGGATTGTTCCCCGTCGCGGACGACAAGTTTTTCTTCGCCAGCTCAGTGGTCACTGCTCCTTCACCTGATGTCGCCACCTGGAGTTTCAAGAGGGGCCAGCAGGGTTCAAAGGGAGGCAACAGGAATATCACGACTAAACTCTTTCCGAAAGCCGACCACGACCTTTCAGTGCGGCTGGACGACGGACGGTGGGCGGCTCCACCTGATTACCACCCGACGCTGGTGGACTGGCTGTCAAAGCTCAAGCTGACGAAAGGATAAGTTCTCTCACCATTAATGTCTGTTCCGGAGACAACATCTGCCGAAGCCTTCTGGCGCTACGCCGGAGGGAAGTGCCTGTTCGAGAGTCGGGGCGAAGCGTGGCGCGACATCAAAGCATGGATCACTGCCCTGCCGCCCGTCATCGAGACGCTCCATCTCCCTTCGGTCAGCGAGCCGTTCCTCGCCTGGACTACGTCGGGCGAAGTCGATTTCCAGGAGCGTGAGGACAGCGGCCCCT
>JAFBAJ010000657.1 GCA_019247865.1 Acidobacteriota bacterium | reverse complement strand
GAGACCTTTCAGGGAATCGTCAGCAGCACACAGGAGTTTCGTCAGGCGCAGGCGAACAAGCAGCTCATCTCGCGTTCGACGGGGGACGGGATGGCGCTCGCCTTCTTCGCCAGCCACGAGGCTCCGGTGCAGTGCGCGGTCGAGATCAGCCGCGCGCTCAAAGCTTATCCTGAGATCGGCGTGCGGATGGGCGTCTTCAGCGGCCCCGTCGTGCTGCGCAAAGACATCATCCAGTTGGAGGACGTGACGGGCGACGGCATCAACATGGCTCAGCGCGTGATGGATTTCGGAGACGGAGGCCACATCCTCCTGTCCAGGCACGTCGCCGATGACCTGATGTCGTCCGCGCACTGGACGCGGTCGCTGCACGATCTGGGAGAGGTCGAGGTCAAGCACGGTGTGCGCGTGCATATCTACAATCTCTACAATGAAGAGGTCGGCAATGCGCGGCTGCCTGAGAAGATCATCAAGCGCAGGCACGGGCGACTGCTCAGGATCGGAGCGGCGGCGGCGCTGCTCTCGCTCCTGCTGCTCGCGGCGATGGGGCTTTATCTGTGGTCGAAGCGCAGCACGCCGCCGATTAATTCGGTGGCGATTCTTCCGTTCGTCAACAATGACGGCGACCCGGCCGCGCAATCGCTCTGCGAAGGCTTGTCGGAAGATGTCATCAACATCCTGGGCAACCTCTCGTACCTGAAAGTCACAGACCGCAACTCCGTCGCCGTCTTCAAGCGGCCGGAGGAGCAGGCCGACCTGCAAAAAATCAGCGACCGCCTCAACGTGCGCGCCGTGTTGACGGGCCGCTTCAACCAGCACGGAGACAAGATCGCGCTCAAACTGGAGCTGGTCGACGTGCAGGACAAACGACACCTGTGGGGACAGAATTACGAGTGGACGCACTCGGACATCCCCGGCATTCCCTCCGAGATCGCAACACAGGTCTCGAAGAACCTGCGGCTCAAGCTAACGGGCGAAGAGGAGGGGCGGCTGGCTAAGCGTTACACGGACAGCGCCGCCGCCGTCGATCTCTATTACAAGGGCCGCCAGTTTTTGAACAGCCGGAAGGACGAGACGGAGCTGAATCACGGCGTGGACTATTTCAATCGCGCGCTGGAAGAGGACGCCAACTACGCGCCTGCTTATGCCGGGCTCGCGGACGCTTACGGGTTGCTGGGGTTCTACGGCAAGCGCAAGCCGCTCGACACGGGCGAGCAATCGAAGAGCTATGCGCTCAAGGCGCTGGAGCGTGACGACCAGTTGGCCGAAGCTCATGCGGCGCTGGCGCGGAACAAGGCTTTTTATGATTGGGACTGGGCCGGGGCGGAGCAGGAGTTCAAGCTGGCGATCACGCTCAAGCCGAGCTATGCTTCGGCGCATCACCTGTACGGCGAGTTCCTGGCCTCGCAGGGCAGATTCAAAGAGGCCATCGCGGAGATGCAGGAGTCCATCAGGCTCGACCCGCTCTCGGTCGTCAATCAGGCGGACCTCGGCGGCGAAGCCCTCTTCTACGCGCGCCAGTATAACGAAGCCATCCAGCAGCTCCAGAAGACCATCAGCCAGGACGCGAACAAGTCTTGGTATCCGCATTACCTGCTCGGCTGGGCCTACGCGCAGACCGGCCAGTTGCCCGAAGCAATCGCCGAACTGGAGACGGCGCGCGGCACAGGCACGGACATACATCCTCCGGCTATCGCTATGCTTGGCTACACGTACGCGCTCGCCGGACGCAGGGACGAGGCGCGAAAGGTGATCGAAGAGCTGAACCGGCTCTCGACGCAGAGATACATCGCGCCCTACTATCTGGCGACGATCTATGCCGGGCTGGACGAGCGCGAGAAGGCCGTCGAACAGCTCAAACGGACGCGTGCGGATCGCTTCATCGGCGTGGTCTGGCTCAAGGTCAATCCGCGTTTCGATCATCTGCGACAGGAAGCGGGCTTCGTGGAGCTGATGAGCGAGATGAAGTTTCCGGCGAATTAGGCTACAGAGACACAGAGCACACAAGATAGATGAAAGCAATGCTCAATGAACTGTCCATCGTTGCCTCCGTGCCTCTGTGTCTCTGTGGCGATAATTAAATCAGAATAAGGGAGAAGAGAGAAAAGATGTTGCTCATCGAAAGCAAGAAGAGTGCGCAATCGGTTGACGGCGCGACGCGCCTGCTGCTGCTGGAGAGACTGCAAGAGACCGGGCCGGTGCCGCTCATCCGCTCGGCGCGGCTCGCGGCCTTTGAGCTGGCGCTCGGAAGCCGCGACCGCGTCGCAGAGATGGAGCGCGCCATCGCCGCGCGGACAGAGAGCGAAGACGACGCGCTCTACGTGCGCGGCGACCTCTTCTGCTTTGAAGACTATGTGCTCTTCCTGATCTTCGGCGACGGCGAGGACGATCTGGCCGGGATGCGCGCAGGCATCGTCTACGACGCGGAAACAGCCGAGCCGCTGTCCCGGCTCGATGACTTCTGCCGCAACGTGTACAACGCGCTCGATGCCGCGCGCAGGGGCGCGGGCCGCGAAGAGCTGGCGGACGCGTTGGTCGCCGAATGGAAGCGCGAAGAGCCGGAGCTGCACGCGGGCCTCTCCCGCTTTCTGGCGCGCCACGCGCGCGACGAGAGCAGCGATGAGCCGCGACCGCAGGGCGTCGAGCGTGCTTTGCAGGCTTTAGAGAACACGGACGCGCGCCGCTTCCTGCGCCGCGTCATCGAAGCACAGGCCGACGGCCAGACCGCAGAGCTTTTATCCGCACGCGAAGAGGACGGCGGCGCGAGCGCGTCGCTCATCAAGACGCTGGCCGACGCCGGGCTCCTGCAACGCGAAGTCTCCGTCAGTTGTCGGCAGGTGGGGCGCTCGCTCTTTCGCCTGCCCTCGCCGGACATGCTCGCGGTCATCACGTCCAGCAACGCCGTCTGTAGCGAATGCGGCGCGACCATCGCCGATGAGAAGATCGAAGAGACGCTCGCGCCGACCGCGCGCGCGGCCTCTCTGCTGGCGGATGGAACGTGGCTCTCTGCGCAGCTGCGCGCGACCTTGCGCGGCCTCGGCGTGGCGGACGCGGCGATGGCCTACGGCCGCGCTTTCACGGACGGCGAGATGCACCTGATGGCGAGCGTCGGCCGCGAGCCTTTTCTCTTTATCCAACGCGACGGCGATCTGACGGCGGCGCAGACCGCACGCGCGCTCGATGAGCTGATCGAGACGGAAGGGCGGCATCTGGTCGTCATCACGACCGGCAAGATTCAGGAAGAGGCGCGCGTGCGCCTGCGCGAGCATGCGCGTCGTCGTGCACGCGACGGCAGCAAGATCGAGATCATTCTGATCGAAGGCATGGAGACGGCCGCCACCGAGTTGCAGCATGCCTTCGAGCGGGCCTCGCATCGCGCGCTCGCAGACGCGCTCTGCGAGCTGGACGGCAGCCTCGGCCTGAGCGTCGGCTATCTCATCGCCACGCGCTTCCGCCTCGCACAGAAGGGAGCAGCCCTGACAGACCTCGCGGCCTCGGCCGTCGGCGCGCTCGCCGGAAGCCTGCGCGAAATATAATTCGGTCTTGGGTCTTAGTCCTTTGGTCTTTGCGCAAAGACCAAAGGACTAAGACTCGAGACCGAATCCCACCGTTGACCACTGTGGTTAGCCACACTCGCAAATCTGCAAAGCGTGAGGGTCGCTGCGTCATCCATGTGGCATTTAGGAGGTGCCACACGAAGATTATGAGCAGCGAAAGAAATTCGAATATTTTTAATGCCGGGTTTGCGCTGGCGGTTGCGCTGGTGCTCTCGTCAATTGTGGGTGCGTGGGCTTACACGCGCTCGAAGAACACCGAACAGACCGTCACCGTGACGGGCTCTGCGCGCAAGCGCATCAAATCCGATCTGGTCATCTGGCGGGCCGCCGTGTCGTACCAGGCGCCGCAACTGTCGGAGGCTTACAAGTCGCTCTCCGACAATATCCCGCGCGTCAAGCAGTACCTGATCTCGAAGGGCGTGCCGGAAAGCGAGATCACCATCTCGTCCATCGCGTCCAGCACTTTGACGGGCAAGGA
>JAFBAJ010000593.1 GCA_019247865.1 Acidobacteriota bacterium | reverse complement strand
TGCTCTGGGGCTACACGGTCGCGGTCGGGGCCGAAGCGTCTGTCGTGCGTGCAGCTTTGATGTTCACGGTCGTCGCGCTCGCGCCGGCGCTGCATCGTCGCGCCGGCTCCTTGAACGCGCTCGGCGGAGCCTGTCTGGCGCTGCTCGTCTGGCGACCCGCAGACCTCTTCGAGCCCTCGTTCCAACTGACCTTTCTGTCGGTGCTGGCGATCATCGCGCTCGCCTGGCCGCTGCTCACGCGCCTGCGTGAGGTCGGCAACTGGCGTCCGACGCACGAGACGCCGCAGCCGCCCGCGTGCGCGCGCTGGTGGCGACTGCTGGGAGAGACGCTGTACTGGAGCGAGCGCGAGTGGCAACTGGAGATGGAGCATTCACCCTGGCGTTGCAGACTCTTCAAGACGAAGCTCGCGTCGCGTCTGGAGCGGCTGCATGTGCAGCGCCTCCTGCGATACGTGTTGAGCGTCGTCATCGTCTCGGTGTCGGTACAAGTCACGCTGCTGCCGCTCCTGGTGCTCTACTTTCATCGTCTCTCGCTAGCTTCGATTCTCCTCAACGTCATCGTCGGCGTGTTGATGGCGTGGCTCTCATTCTTCGCGCTCGCGGCGATGCTGGTCGCACAGCTCGCGCAGAGCCTGGCCGCGCCGCTCGTCGCCGTCGCAGAGGCGCTGAGCTGGCTGATGATTCACAGCGTTGACCCGTTCGCGCGCCTGCATCTGGCCTCTCTACGCCTGCCCGAATATGCCGGGAGGGCGGCGTTGATTTACGGCATCTATTTTCTCACGCTGATCTGCCTGATGCTGGCGCTCGCGCGATGGAGGCCGTTGAAGCCGTTGAGAGCTTCGCACGCCATGACGAAAGCTGCCGCGCTCGTTTTCGTGGCCGTGCTCTGCCTGATCGTCGCGCATCCGTTGAGCGAGGGACGGCCGGACGGCAGGCTGCGCGTGGATTTTCTGGATGTGGGGCAGGGCGACGCGGCGCTCCTGACTTTGCCGGACGGGACGACGCTTTTGATCGACGGAGGCGGTCGGCCGCGTTTCGCAGACTCACGCCGCGAGACGGATGAAGGCGAAGCTGTCGCAGCCTTCGAGCGCGACGCACGCAGCATCGGCGAGGCAGTGGTCTCGGAATATCTCTGGTGGCGCGGGCTGTCGCGCGTGGACTACCTCGTGGCGACGCACGCGGACGCGGATCACATGGACGGGCTGAATGATGTGGCGCACAACTTCTGCGTGCGCGCCGCGCTCGTCGCGCGCGAGCCGCAGGCGGATGCAGAGTACGCGCGCTTCGCTGCGACGATGCAGGAAGAGCATGTGCCTGTGCAAGTCATTCGGCGCGGCGACTCGCTGCGTTTCGGCGCGGTGACGATTGACGTGCTCTGGCCTCTCGAAGGGACGGACGCGAACGCTCCTTCGCGCAACAACGATTCGCTCGTGCTGCGTGTCAAGTACGGCGAGCGCGTCTTCCTCCTCACCGGCGACATCGAAGAGCAGGCCGAAGCATCGCTCACACGCTCTCCCACAGAGCTGCGCGCGGATGTCGTCAAGGTCGCGCATCACGGCAGCAAAACCTCTTCCAGCGAAGCCTTCATCGCGGCCGCGCGCCCACAACTGGCCGTCATCTCGGTCGGCCTCGCTTCACCTTACGGCCATCCAAACGCCAACGTTGTGGAGCGCTGGCGCGCGTCTGGCGCGGAAGTCCTGACGACAGGGGAGCGCGGAACGATCTCTGTCAGCACGGATGGAAAAGATTTGAGGATTGAGACCTTCATTAAGAATTAGGATTTCCGCCCCAACGGGCTACCCAATTTCATCTGCGAGGAAATGCCACTGGACTTTACCGTGCGGGTCGAGTTCGCCGAGGAGCGTGCAGTTGAGTGCCGGGACGGCGCGCAGCCTGCGCCCGTGTGAGAGGCTGTTGAGCAGGATTTCGGGGTCGTGTCTGAAACGGACATGCTGTGTCAACATTTTTTGTTTTCTCAGTCGGCGACTTTGACGAGCTGTTTGCCCAGATTCTCTCCCGTGAAGAGGCCGAGGAAAGCCTGCGGCGTGTTCTCGAAACCTTCGACGATGTGCTCGGCGTATTTGAGCTTGCCTGCGGCGAGCCATCCTCCCATCTGCATGATGCCTTCCGCGAAGCGCGGCGCGTAATCCGTGACGATGAAGCCCTGCATCAGCGCGCTGTTGATGAGCAGCAACGGCTGGACGCGCAGGCCCATGTCCAGCTGCTCCTGATTGTACATAGAGATCTGCCCGCAGATGATGATGCGCGCACGCGACCTGATGAGCAGCAGCACGGCATCGGAAATCTCGCCGCCGACGTTATCGAAATAAACATCCACGCCATTCGGGCAAGCCTCCTGCAGCGCCGCACGCACGTCGCCCGCGGTCTTATAATTGATCGTCGCATCCACGCCGAGCTCATCTCTCAGATAAGCATTCTTCTCATCCGACCCGGCGACGCCGACGACGCGGCAGCCCTTGAATTTGGCGAGCTGGCAGACGATAGTCCCGACCGCGCCCGCCGCGCCTGAGACGACGACCGTTTCGCCCTCTTTCGGCTGCCCGATGTCGTAGAGGCCGAAGTAGGCCGTCAGCCCCGGAATGCCCAGCACGCCCAGCGCCGTCGTCACGGGAGCCAGACGCGGATCAACTTTCATGATCGCGCCCATCCCCGCTTCGTCAGCACGCGCGACGGAATAGAGCTGCCAGCCGAGCATTCCCGTCACGATGTCGCCCGCCTGAAAATTTTCCGCGCGCGACTCGACGACCTCGCCGACGACACCGCCCGTGATGACCTCGTTCAAAGCGAACGGCGGAACATAAGATTTCCGGTCGTTCATACGCCCGCGCATGTACGGGTCCACCGAAAGATAGAGCGTGCGGATCAGGACCTCGCCCTCAGACGGTTGCGGCATCTCCGTCTCCACGAACTTAAAGTTATCCGCCGTCGGCATCCCAGCCGGTCTGCTGGCGAGCAGAATCTGTCTGTTCACTCTGTTCTCCATGTGAGCCTTCCTCTTCTAAAAGTCCTGCGGTGTGGAACTATGTAGACAGTTTGCTCGGCCTCTGTCAACAGGAGTAGACACACCGGCCTCAGGGCTCTCCGATGTGCGCCGCATTGTTTCATTGGAATAGTGGTTGCAGGTTGAATTGATAGTTGAAAATTTTCCTCGCCCCGGAGCACGACAGGACAACAGAGGACTGTGCCCACAGCTCTGATCTCTCTCTCACCTCTCCCTGCCGCTCCCTCACACCGACGCTGTGCCCTTACGCTTCAGCGTTACCTTACAGGAGATAAACTATGGCCTCCCAGAAAGACTCGACTCCGAATGAAATCCCTTTACCGGCAGGGCCGATGCGCGAACGCCTGGCACAGGCGCAGGCAGCGGGTGCAAGCAATGCCGATATCTGCGAGCAGATTGATGTCGCCGCCAACGAGCTTATTCGTCAGGCCTGCGCCAAGAAACAGTTCGACCTGACCTTCGGCAATTGCCCTAAGGAGGGCTGCCAGACGGTCGAAAAGCCCAAAATCGTCCCCTGCTTCCACCTGCGTTGGGGCGACGGCCCGCAAGACCATCTCGAAACGGATGACACGGAAGTGCTCTGCCTCACCGTCTGCAATCCCTACTCGAATGTCGTGCTGAACAATTTCACGGTGCAGTTGGTGATCGCGCCTGCGGGTGGCGGCCCGATTCCGAACCAGGCTGACGGCACGCCTTCGGTCATGATCAAGCCCAGCTTTATGATCTGCTTCGACGACGTGCCGCCGTGCAATCCGCAGCAGCATAATCAGCAGGGCTGCGTGACGCGCGAAGTGGTGCTCATCAATCGCGGAGCCGTCCCGGGCCCGTACCGGATCTTCATCTTCTACTGCTTTGAAGCCTGCTTCACAGAGGTCGGCGCGGGCCCGGCGTTCCAGTTGGATCTGGTCAGCAGCTAGGCCGCTCAGACTGCGTCGTAGCGTTTGAGCTTGCGATACAGCGTCGAGAGGTCTATGCCGAGGATGTTGGCGGCGCGAGCTTTGTCCTGATTGACTGCGGCGAGTGTTTCGAGGATGTGGCGGCGCTCGATCTCTTCGAGGGTCGGGCGCAGTCCGTCCGGGTCGCGCATCGGGACATTGCTCGCGGCGTCGCGCGTGCGCGGCGGCAGGCTGTCGAGGTCTATCGTCTCGCCGCTCAGGGTGAAGGCGCGCTCGATGGCGTTCTGCAGCTCGCGGACGTTGCCCGGCCACGCGTAGTTGATGAGCGCGGACATGGCTTCGGGCTCGACCGCCTTCTCGTCGCGCTGCTGTTCGCGCGCGGTGCGTGCGATGAAGTGGCGCGCGAGCAAAGGGATGTCTTCGCGTCTTTCACGCAGCGGCGGCAGGTGGACTTCGATCACGTTGAGGCGATAGAAGAGGTCTTCGCGAAAGCGAGCTTCGGCGACCTCCTTCTCCAGGTCGCGGTTGGTCGCGCAGATGATGCGCGCGTCAAAGCTGACGGGCGCGCTCGATCCGACCGGCACGACCTCGTGCTCCTGCAAAGCGCGCAGGAGCCTGACCTGCATCGCAGAGGAAATCTCTCCGACCTCATCGAGAAAAACCGTCCCGCCTTCGGCCGAGCGAAAGAGGCCGGGCTTGTTCGCGATGGCTCCGGTGAAAGCGCCCTTCGTGTGGCCGAAGAGCTCGCTTTCCAGTAAGGATTCGGGCAGCGCGCCGCAGTTGATGGC
>JAFBAJ010000562.1 GCA_019247865.1 Acidobacteriota bacterium | reverse complement strand
CGCAAATCCTGCGAGACGGCAGGGAAGGATTGCAGCGCGCGCCCTTCGATCTGATATCCGGTGCAGACCTTGATCTCGTCGAGTGCGTCGAGCACGTCGAGCTTGGTCAGGGCGACGGAAGAGAAGCCGTTGATGTCGGCCGCGTAGCGTGTGGCGAAAGCATCGAACCAGCCGCAGCGTCGCGGGCGTCCCGTGACGGCTCCGTACTCTCGGCCGCGCTCGCGTATCAACTGGCTCATCTCCGCTTCGCCTTCCAGCATCTCTGTCGGGAACGGTCCCTCGCCGACGCGCGTCGTGTAGGTGCGGACGATGCCGAGCACACCCGTGATGCGATGCGGCGCGAGCCCCGTCCCGATGGAAGCTCCGCCCGCGGTCGTGCTCGAAGAAGTAACGAAGGGATAGGTGCCGTGATCTACGTCGAGCAGCGTGGCCTGCGCGCCTTCGATGAGAATCGTGCGGCCGTCGCGCGCGGCCTGATTGAGATAGTGCGTCGTGTCCGTGATGAACGGAGACAGGCGTTCCGCGAAGCGCGAGGTCTCGTCGAAGATCTCGTTCGCTTCGAGCGGTTGTCCCTTGTAAGCCTGGATGATGCGGTTGGCGTCTTCGAGGTTCCGCTCGATGCGTGAGCGCAGAACTTCCGGGACGAGCGCATCCGCGACGCGTATGCCGCGCCGTCCGGCCTTGTCTTCATAGGCCGGGCCGATGCCGCGCAGGGTTGTCCCGACGCGTTCATTGCCGAGCCGCTCCTCGCTCGTGTGGTCGAGCGCACGATGATAGGGCAGGATGAGATGGGCGCGCGAGCTGACGCGAATCCGTTCGGGCGTGATGGCGACGCCCTTCTCGGCCAGTTGGTCAGCCTCTTCAAAGAATGCCTTAGGGTCAATGACCATTCCGTTGCCGAGCACGCAGACCTTGTTCGGATGAATCACGCCGGACGGCAGCAGGCGCAGGACGAAAGCTTTGTCGCCGACGTAGACGGAATGCCCAGCGTTATGGCCGCCCTGATAACGCGCCACAATATCAAAGCGGTCGGCCAGCAGATCAACGATCTTGCCTTTACCTTCATCGCCCCACTGGGCGCCGATGACGACGATAATCATAATTCAGTGGTCAGTAGTCAGTGGTCAGTGGTCAGAAGCAAGCAGTTTTTACTGGTCACCGACCACCGGCCACTGACCGCTGCTTTTCAGCTCGCCTTTTCCAGCTTGACCGGCTTCTCTATGAAGTAGAAGCTGCAAGTGCCGCGCACTTCTTCGAGGTCGCGTCGCTCGATAGGGAAGAGGCGGCATTGATTGGGGCGGTCTTCGTAGATGCCGCAGGTGGTCGTGCCGTCCTCGTGCTTCCTGAGAAACGGGCACTTGAAGAGAATCTCGCAGCAGGCCCCGCAGCGATTGCACTCGCCGCGTCGCAGGCTGAGCGAGGCGATGACATCCTCTTTGCGAAAGTTCGCGCTGACGAAGCGACGCAGCTTACCGTGCACCTGCCGGGCACGAAACTTGGCGTCCAGAACCGCGCGCGAGCGTTTCGCCGCCGCGAGCCTTTCTTCCAGTGTGCGCTGTTTTGAAACGCGCCGGTTTCGCGTTGGTTTCATCGCTTTGGGAGAGTCAGGAAACAAACATCATCTGCCGGGGCAGGGACAAGTCCTCTGCCCGCGTGCTTTGTCAATTGAGCGGGCAGGGACAGGGACCAGCCCTGCCCCGACATCTATTATCCAGCCTTGGCGGCGGCCGTGTGCTTGTCGATCATGCGCGAGATGGCGTCCTTGCTGGTCGCGCCGACGACGCGCTCCTCTTCGACGCCGCCCTTGAAGAGGATCAGCGTCGGAATGCCCTTGATGCCGTATCTTTGCGAGGTGGACGGATTAACGTCCACGTTGAGCTTGACCACGCGCGCCTGTCCCGCGTACTTCTCCGCCACGGCCTCGACCGTCGGCGCGAGCATGCGGCACGGCGCACACCACTCGGCCCAGAAATCCACCAGCACGGGCCGATCTGACTTCAATACATCCTGCTCAAAATTATCGTCGCTGACTTCCGTCACATGTTCACTCATCTGATTAATTTCTCCTTGTTTACTTCTTACATATTCATCACTGCGCGATACAAGCTCATATACTTTTGCGCGGCGGCCGTCCATGAATTGTCAACGCGCATCCCGTTCGATTGAATCCGTCGCCACACTTCCGGCTCGCGGTAGCAGTAGAGCGCTTCGTGTATCTTCTCCAGCATCGGCCCGGCGGCGTAGCGCTCGAACTTGAAGCCGTTGCCGTTGCCCGTCACGCGGTCGAAGTCCTGCACCGTGTCATCGAGCCCACCCGTCGCACGCACCACCGGAACCGTGCCGTAACGCGTGCTGTACATCTGATTGAGGCCGCACGGCTCGTACTGTGACGGCATCAGGAAAATGTCCGCGCCCGCTTCGATGCGATGTGCGAGCGGTTCGTTAAAGCCGATGTAAACGCCGACCCGATGCGGCGCGTGATTGCGCAGCGCCTGCAAAAAATCTTCGTAGTCTTTCGCGCCCGAGCCGAGCGCGATAAAGGTCGCGCCCGTCTCCAGCATCGAGCCCGCGGCCTCTTTGATGAGGTCAAAGCCCTTCTGCGAAGTCAGCCGCGAGACGCTGGCGATGATCGGCCGCTCCAGATTCTCCGGCAAGCTGAAAGCGCGCAGCAGGTCCAGCTTGCAGAGGCGCTTGCCCGCGAGATCGTCCGCGTGGTAATGCGCGGGCAGGTATTTGTCGGTCGCAGGGTTCCAGACATCGTAGTCCACGCCGTTCGTGATGCCGATGAGCCGTTCGCGTCGCGCACGCAGAATCCATTCGAGCCCGTGCCCGTGCTCCGGCGTCTGAATCTCCAGCGAGTAGCGGCGGCTGACGGTCGAGAGCGCATCGCTCGAAATCAGACCGGCCTTCAAAGCCGAAGCCACGTTGCCCATCATGAAAGGGTCGCGGCGATCCTGCGTGCCAAAGCCGAGGCGCGGCAGCTCGTTCGGATCGAAAGCTCCCTGATAGGCCAGGTTATGGATCGAAAAGACCGTTCGCGTCCGGCTGTAAAAAGGGTCGGACGCGCGGCGCACGCGCAACTCGACGGCGGCGAATCCGCCCGGCCAATCGTTCAGGTGCACCACATCCGGCGGCGCGCCCAGGCGCTTGAAGAGCGCGAGGCTCGCGCGGCAGAAAAAGGCGAAACGCTCGTGGTCGTCCCGAAAGCCGTAGATCGAATTGCGCTGAAAATATTCCGGCGCATCGATCAAAAAAGTCGGCGCTCCCGGCGCATCGCTGTGCCAGATGCGCGCGCGGTATCCGCCCAGCCACTCGACCTCTAAGTTGTCAATGATCTGCCGGCCCAGAAATTTCCGGTCGATCTGCCCGTAGAGCGGAAGGACGAGGCTCACATCCTCGCCGTTCTCCTTCAGGGCCTTAGGCAGCGCGCCGGCCACATCGGCCAGCCCGCCCGTCTTGGCAAAAGGCACAGCCTCAGATGAAAGGATTGCTATACGCAAACTATGCTCACCACAGCCCGCCCGCGCGGGCCATCAGACCGCGATAAAGATGGCCGAACCGGTAAGCCTTACTATGCGAAGGCGGGCGCGTTTTGTCAACCCAAAGTCCCAAGTCCCAAGTCCCAAGACCCAAGTCAAAGATAGGCGTCTGACTTGGGTCTTGGAACTTGGGACTTGGGACTGCTTTTAGCTCTGCATCGAGGCCAGGAACTCTGCGTTGGACTTGGTCTTTTCGAGCCGTTCCAGCACGACTTCCATCTGCTCGACGGGCGAGAGCGGATTGAGGACGCGGCGCATGACCCAGATCCGGTTGAGGTCTTCCTTGCTGATGAGCAGCTCTTCCTTGCGCGTGCCCGAACGTTGCAGGTCGATGGCCGGGAAGAGTCGCTTGTCCGAGAGGCGACGGTCAAGATGGATTTCAGAGTTGCCGGTACCCTTGAACTCTTCAAAGATGACGTCGTCCATGCGCGAGCCGGTGTCGATGAGCGCGGTCGCGATGATGGTCAGACTGCCGCCCTCTTCGATGTTGCGCGCCGCGCCGAAGAAGCGCTTAGGGCGTTGCAGGGCGTTCGAGTCAATACCGCCCGAAAGAATCTTGCCGGACGGCGGCACGACGGCGTTGTGCGCGCGCGCCAAACGCGTGATCGAATCGAGCAGGATGACCACGTCGCGCTTGTGCTCGACCAGACGCTTGGCCTTCTCGATGACCATGTCTGCGACCTGCACGTGGCGCGTCGGCGGCTCGTCAAAGGTCGAAGAGATGACTTCGCCGTTGACCGAGCGCTGCATGTCCGTGACCTCTTCGGGTCTTTCGTCGATCAGGAGGACGATCAGCGTGACTTCCGGATGGTTCTGCGTGATCGAGTTGGCGATGGTCTGGAGGAGCATCGTCTTACCTGTGCGCGGCGGCGCGACGATCAGGGCGCGCTGCCCCTTGCCGATGGGCGTCACCAGGTCGATGACGCGCGCCGAGAGGTTCTCCTTGTCAACCTCCATCAGGAGCTGCTCGGTCGGGTAGAGCGGCGTCAGGTTGTCGAAGAAGACCTTGTCGCGCGACTCGCCGGGAGCCTCGAAGTTGATGGCCTCGACCTTGATCAGCGCGAAATAACGCTCGCCCTCTTTGGGCGGACGGATCTGCCCGGAGACTGTGTCGCCGGTGCGCAGGTCGAACTTGCGTATCTGCGAGGGCGAGACGTAGATGTCGTCCGGGCCGGGCAGATAGTTGTATTCGGGCGCGCGCAGGAAGCCGAACCCATCGGGGAGGGTTTCAAGCACGCCTTCGGAAAAGATGAGACCGCTCTTTTCGGTCTGCGCCGCGAGGATCTTAAAGACCAGTTCCTGCTTGCGCATCCCGGTCGCGCCGGGCACATCCATGTTTTTAGCGATCTGCGTCAGCTTGGAGATGGACATCTCCTTGAGCTCGGCCAGATTCAGCAGCTCGCCGGGCACGCCGTCCGAGCTCTTCTCTTCAGTCACCGCAGCGCTCTTTTCGGGCGGAGCTTCGGCGGTCGCGACCGCCGCGTTATCTCCGTTGACAGCCTCGCTCGTCGTGCTGTTGCTGCGGGCATTACTGGTGCGTGTGCGTGGTGTACGTTGTGACATTTCAGTTCTTCTCAATGCGGGGCTACTCTCGCGCCGCGTGCTATGCCTTTCAAGACTCGTGCGGCCATGAGCCGCGCTTCTGCTTCAGATAATGAAAACTTGCCGTTGATGAATTTGGGAATGATCAATTGAGCGCGCATGCTCCCAGTAGCAAGGCACGTGTGAAGTCGCTATCCCTTACCTGTGATGCGCGAGGCGGCGGCGCTCCCCAGTGGGGCGACCGACGTTTGTACAAATCCTTAACCTGTGCGCTGGGGATTTTGCCAAGTCTCTAAGATGCCGAACCATGCCCCGCGCGTGGCTTCGTGACCAATTTATGAGAAATCCAAAGGGGCAACCGGGGAATTTCGGATTTTGAATTTTGATTTGCGCTCTGTCAGCAAGCCTCACTCTACCATATCACGCCGCAAATCTAAAATCGTAAACCTGAAATCTAACGGTCGAGTGCAGCTTCGATGATGCGCCAAACTTCGTCGCGTCCCCGCCTTGTCACAGCCGAATAAGCGACGACCTCGTCGGCCACAAGCTGTCGCCGGATGCGCTCGACATTCTTTCGCAACTCATTGTTCGAGAGCTTGTCGGATTTCGTCGCAACTACCAGACGCGGCCTCGCCTCTGCGGCCAGCCACTCGTTAAGCTGCAAATCCAGGGTTGTGGGTTCGTGACGCGAATCTACGATCTGAATTGATAGCACAAGCTCGCTGCGTTTGGCAAGATAACTGTGCGCCATCTCTCCCCACGCGGCCTTGATCGCCTTGGGCACACGGGCGAAGCCGTAGCCGGAAGAGCTGCGAAATAGAATGGGCGTCAAGCTATGCTCTGCGAGAGAACTTAGCCCCGAGGAATGCGCCGAAACACGAAGCTATCGTTGCGATACATAACGGGACGAAGTTCTTGAACAGCTCCAGCGCGTGAAAATCTGAGAAGAGAATGCTGAGCGCCATGATCCCCCACAGTGAGGCCACCAGCCAGAGCCCCCAGCGCCATGATTCCTCAGCCCAGAGGAAAGCGATGACGAATCCGGCCAGCGCATACGGGAAAAGAAATACGTTGAGCGTGGGTCCCCAGCCAGTGACGAAAAACCGCAGGACGGTGACGACCACAAACAGCCCGAGACTGATTAAGAGCACGATCGCACGGCGTCGGCTTTTAGGGAATCTCATGTAATTACTCTCCGCAGGGCGCAAGCTTTCGCTTTGGCGGCGAATGTCTTGCACCCCGATCTCACGATTTAAGTGTGGTAAGAGAGCCAGCGATGCCAGCCAATGTCCATCGCCGCAGGCAACCGAAAGAGACTGACATGTTTCGCGTCGACTTATAATGCATGACGAATCTGTTACCTCTTCCGGCTCGGAAAACAGGCCGCTCTCGGTTGCCTGTCCAAATCCTCTATCTGTTCCTGGCGCGACTCATGTCCTGAAGCCGCTCAAAGACAGGTCGGACAGATGACCTCATGGTACGAGTAAATCGCCGCTGCTAATAAAGCAAGGCAGCGCGGATCCCAGTATCCGTGTTGAGAAACACAGGCATCATGTGCGCCGCATTCCGGGGTATAGATGCCTGTACATCCCCAGCAACCTGCGCCGCAACATCCGAAACAACCCGCAACCACAGGCTTCGGAGATTTACCGTGCCTGCGCTTCAGCTTTGCCCGTGCGGCCTTCAGCTTACACTCTCGAATGAGCTCGGCCTTACGCGGACTACTGTCGAACGCGTGAGCCAGCTCAACTTGCATTAGTTTTGATAAAGCGGTTGGTTGGGTGCCGTTGGGCGGTGCAGTTGGCAGCAGGTTGCGCGCTTCATTACTGTCATCTCCCAGGATCATGCCCATCACGACCATGCCAAACAATTGTTTCGGCAAGACCTGATCGCTCCGGGTCATGATGTTCGTGATAACCCCTCTGGTTATTTCCGCATCGCCGCCGGCGCCGAAGTCTCTCAAGGCTGAAACCTCAGAAGTCTCCAGGGCCGATATGGACTGCGTGGATAGATTGAAAGTGATCGAAACGCCCGCAAAGATCACGGTCACGTTATTTTTGTTAAGGACACAACTGGCTATATCCTGCCCGTTATTTCGTTGAATCCGACTTTCCTGCATCTGGCGCTTTTGGGTCACGCTGTACAGATATTCCACTCCGCCGACGGTGAAAGTTCCGTAAAATCCTTCGCTCGAAGAGTGCAGGGCAAATGTGTCTTCGAGGGCGGGGGCGGCATGAGCCGGAGCGGCTGGCAAGGTCAGGTTGAAGAGTAAGGTTAGCGAAAGCAGGGAGAAGGTCAAGCGCTTGACCCTAGGCTGTGTGAGAGACATTTGAGCAATCCTTTCGGGTTCGTGAGAGTGTTAGAACTGCTGCAAAAATATAAGAATTATGCTGCCTGAAGCGACGTTTCAATGGCGCGCCAGATCTCGTCGCGTCCGCGCCGGGTGACGGCGGAATACGCTATAACCTCGTCGGTCGCCAGCTGGCGTCGGATGCGCTCGATGTTCTTTCGCAGCTCATTGTTCGAGAGCTTATCGGATTTCGTCGCGACTATGAGGCGAGGCTTCTGCTGAGTTTGCAACCAGTCGTTGAGCTGTGCGTCAAGAGACGTGGGTTCATGACGCGAGTCGACGATCTGAATTGATAGCACAAGCTCGCTGCGTTTGGCAAGATAACTGTGCGCCATCTCTCCCCACGCGGCCTTGATCGCCTTGGGCACGCGGGCAAAGCCGTAGCCCGGCAGGTCTACGAAATAGAAACGCTGATTGATCAGGAAATAGTTGAGGGACTGTGTGCGGCCGGGCGTGCGCGAGGTGCGGGCCAATCCGCGCACGCCCAGCAGGGAATTGATGAGGCTCGATTTACCGACGTTCGAGCGCCCGAGAAAAGAGATTTCCGGCCTTCCGTCGAGCGGCCAGTGCTCCTCCGTAAAGGCGCTCTTGATAAATTCCGTGCTCGAAATCTTCACTGCTTTACTGTGTCTGCCCGGCGGCGCGCTGGGC
>JAFBAJ010000416.1 GCA_019247865.1 Acidobacteriota bacterium | reverse complement strand
ATCTGCATCAGGCGTCCGACGCGCTCTTTATTGCCCTTGATCGGGTTGTAAGCGTACGAGCCGGCCTTGATCGTGCCCGAGTAGATACGCACGAAGGAGAGCTGGCCGAGGTGCTTGTCGGCCATGATCTTGAAGACGAGGCCGCTGAACGGAGTTGAAGCATCGGCCGGACGCGTCTCCGTCTCGCCCGTCTTAGGATTGATGCCTTCGATGGCCGGAATGTCGAGCGGGCTCGGGAGATAATCGATGACGGCATCGATCATCGTCTGCACGCCCTTGTTCTTAAAGGCCGAACCGGTGACGACCGGCACGAGCTTGAGGCTGATGGTGCCCTTGCGCAGGGCGGCGCGAATCTCTGCTTCGGTGATGCTGGCGCCCTCGTCTTCGAGGTACTTCATCATCAGCTCTTCTTCGACATCCGCGACGGCTTCGATCAGCTTGTGGCGCGCGGCCTCGGCCTCTTCTTTGAGCTCGGCCGGAATCTCTATCGTCTCGTACTCCGCGCCCTTCGACTCGTCTTTCCAGACCAGACCCTTCATCGCGATCAGGTCCACGACGCCCTTGAACTGGTCTTCGAGGCCGATGGGAATCTGGATGGCGACGGGATTCGCGCCGAGACGCGTGATGATGGAATCGAAGGAGCGCTGGAAGCTCGCGCCCGCGCGGTCGAGCTTATTGATAAAGCAGATGCGCGGCACGCCGTACTTGTCCGCCTGACGCCAGACGGTCTCGGACTGCGGCTCGACGCCCGCGACGCCGTCAAAGACCGCGACCGCGCCGTCCAGCACGCGCAGGGAGCGCTCGACCTCCATCGTGAAGTCGACGTGACCGGGCGTGTCGATGATGTTGATGCGGTACTCCGTCCCGTTGCGCTTCCAGAAGCAGGTCGTCGCGGCCGAAGTGATCGTGATGCCGCGCTCCTGTTCCTGCTCCATCCAGTCCATCGTCGCAGTGCCTTCATGCACTTCGCCGATCTTGTGCGAAACGCCCGTGTAGTACAGAACGCGCTCGGTCGTCGTCGTCTTGCCGGCATCGATGTGCGCCATGATGCCGATGTTGCGGAACTTGTTTAAGTCGTGCTTAGCCATTGCTTTTTAGTTCTTTGGTCTTTGTACTTTGGTCTTTGCATGTCTCCCACACGTTGAATTAAATGATTCAAGGTTGGATCACGTGCAAAGCACAAAGAACTAAGTACAAATCTCTACCATTTATAGTGTGCGAAAGCCTTGTTGGCGTCCGCCATGCGGTGCGTGTCCTCTTTTTTCTTGACCGCGTTGCCGCGATTGTTGGCCGCGTCCAGAAGCTCTCCGGCGAGGCGGTCGGTCATGGTCTTTTCGCCGCGACCGCGCGCGTACTGCACGATCCAGCGAATCGCCAGCGCGCCGCGCCGCTCCTGGTGAACTTCGACCGGCACCTGATAGGTCGAGCCGCCGACGCGGCGCGACTTGACCTCGACGGTCGGCCGCACGTTGTCAATCGCGCGCTTGAAGACTTTTAAGGGCTCGTCGCCGGCCTTCTCGCCGATCTGCGTCAGCGCGCTGTAAAAAATGGTCTCCGCCGTCGATTTCTTCCCGCCGAGCATGATGCCGTTGATGAACTTGGTCACCAGCGGGCTGTTGTAGACCGGATCGGGCAAAACCTCGCGTCTCTCTGCAACTCTTCGTCTAGGCATAATTTATTTCTTAGCTCCTGCCGCGCCGGCCTTCGGACGTTTCGCGCCGTACTTTGAGCGTCCCTGCTTGCGATCCGTGACGCCGACCGAATCGAGCGTCCCGCGGATGACGTGATAACGCACGCCCGGCAAATCCTTGACGCGGCCGCCGCGGATGAGCACGATTGAGTGCTCCTGCAGGTTGTGGCCGACGCCCGGAATGTAGGTCGTGACCTCGATGCCGTTGGTCAGGCGGACGCGCGCCACTTTGCGCAGAGCCGAGTTCGGCTTCTTAGGGGTTTGCGTGTAGACGCGCGTGCAGACGCCGCGACGCTGCGGCGACTCCTGCAAAGCCGGAGAGGCCGTCTTGTACTTCACGGCTTGGCGGCCCTTGCGAACAAGCTGGTTGATAGTAGGCACTGCTCTTGATCCTCGAAAAAGGTCACGCGCCCGTCAGAGCGCAAAAGGGGGCGTCACCTGCCTCTTTCCGAAACTTGTTCGGCAGTCAGCGCAAGTAAGCTGCCCTGTTACCTGAATTTTATTTGAGGGAACGTTCTGAACTCTAAAGGGTGCGGATCATGGCTTTCCCCGAAGCCGAAACTTTTCTGTGGCGTCGCTTTAATTAAAAGACGAGAGGGCTGTTAAAACCCTGGCTCGCGTGCCGAGCGCGGGAACGATCTTCATCGAACATCGCTGTCGCCGGCCTTTACGCCACAATATGTGTTAAAGCGGTCGCCAATCACAACAAGCAACCGGACAACGCCTCCACACCGACAGAACCACTACAAGCGTTGTCTATTAACTTCAGACTGTCAGTCCGAAACGAGAGATTCTACGGATTTGCCCCCCGACTGTCAAGCGCAGTCCGGCGCTCTCACTTTTGAGCGGCGAAAGGGCTTAATTATTGGGGATTATGCAGGGAAAGGACTCCGGCCGGCCCTGCATCTCGAACCGCCTGCCGTTCCACTTGTAGCGAGCGCGGGTGTACATCGTCGGGCAGCAGTCGCCCTTTTTCGTTTCATCCTCCGCGTACAGATCGCCGCCGATATACTTATTCCTGCCCTCCAGCTCGATGACCAGCTCGCCGCTCTCCGCGTAAGCTTTTTTGAAGCCTCCATCGGCGCGGTCACCGGTCAGGAAATCCCAGAGCAGTTTCAAACGTCCGCCGCGCAAGGTAAAGACGTAAACATGGCCGGGCACGGCGGAGCCGCAGTTGTTAATCCCTAAGAAGGCCATCGCCTCCTCCGCTCCATCGCCCGTGACATCGCCGAAAGCAAGTTCGGAAGGGCCGCCTTCGCCCGGCCTCAGATCCACGACCTTGCCTTTCCCACGGCAATCGCCGTACTCCGGGTGATGTGGATAGGCCACGTCGTTGTCGAAATCAATCGAGCGAATAGGGGAATCCGGTTCAAGCTCCCTGATTGAAGACAAAGAGACAGCCCGCTTGACCGCGCCCTCGCCCGAAGCGCCGAAAGGAAGCGGGAACAGCATCACCGCCACGAGGCTCACCACAAACGCGCCCACGCCGACCGAAAGATACACGACAAATCTTCTCATCCCTTTGCTCCTTCAGCACAGTTCGACGGCCTTTTGATATTGCGGATCGTGCCGTCTTCCGTCAGGTGCAGGGGCAGTTTCTGAGTTGTATCCAGTGTGGTCATAACTTCAAAAGCCTTCCAAAGCAGTTTAATACTTTGGTAGCGGGTCAGTTTCAAAAACAATTTCACGCAAAGGCGCTGGTGACGCAAAGAAGAGCTTGAATCTTTTCTTTGCGTCACCAGCGCCTTTGCGCGAGATTCTTTTGTTTGAGTTTTCAAACTGACCCACTACCAATACTTTGGAGTATTAACTTTGCTAGCTTCTGGTCAACTGCCGGTACTTGATGCGGTGCGGCTGGTCTGCGGCGGCTCCCAATCTTTCGCGGCGGTCGGCTTCGTATTCGGAGTAGTTGCCTTCGAACCAGACGACCTTGCTATCGCCTTCAAAGGCGAGGATGTGGGTGGCGATGCGGTCGAGGAACCAGCGGTCGTGGCTGATGACGACGGCGCAGCCGGCAAAGTTTTCGAGGGCTTCTTCGAGCGCGCGCATGGTGTTGACGTCGAGGTCGTTGGTCGGCTCGTCCAGGAGCAGCACGTTCGCGCCCTCTTTGAGCATCTTCGCCAGGTGGACGCGATTGCGCTCGCCGCCGGAGAGCAGGCCGACCTTCTTCTGCTGGTCTGAGCCGGAGAAGTTGAAGCGCGAGACGTAAGCGCGCGAGTTCATCTGGCGCGCACCCAACTGCACCAGATCGAGCCCGTCCGAAATCTCCTCCCAGATCGTTTTGTCCGCGCCGAGCACGTCGCGGCTCTGGTCGACATAGGCCAGCTTGACCGTTTCTCCGATCTTGAAGGAGCCGCTGTCCGGGCTTTCCTGCTCCGTGACCATGCGGAAGAGCGTGGTCTTGCCCGCGCCGTTCGGGCCGATGATGCCGACGATGCCGCCCGGCGGAAGCTGGAAAGACATCTTGTCCACCAGCAGGCGGTCGCCGTAAGCCTTCGTCACATCTTCGGCTTCGATGACGACGTTGCCGAGGCGCGGCCCGGGCGGAATGTAGATCTCAAGCTCCTGCGCGCGCCGTTCGCTCTCCTGACTCAAAAGAGCTTCGTAGGAATTGATGCGCGCTTTGGATTTCGCGTGGCGGCCTTTGGGCGACATGCGTATCCATTCCAGCTCGCGCTGCAAGGTCTTCTGCCGGTCGGATTCGGCCTTCTCTTCCTGCGCCAGCCGCGCCTGTTTCTGCTCCAGCCACGAAGAGTAGTTGCCCTGCCACGGGATGCCGTGTCCTCTATCGAGTTCCAGAATCCATCCGGCGACGTTATCCAGAAAATAGCGGTCGTGCGTCACGGCGATGACCGTCCCGGCGTATTTCTGTAAATGCTGTTCGAGCCACGCGACCGATTCCGCGTCGAGATGGTTGGTCGGCTCGTCGAGCAGGAGTATGTCCGGTTGTTGGAGGAGCAGGCGACAGAGCGCGACACGGCGCTTCTCGCCGCCGGAAAGAATCTTGACGGGAGTTTCTCCGGGTGGACAGCGCAGGGCGTCCATCGCCATCTCCAGACGCGAATCCAGGTCCCACGCGTCCGACGCGTCGAGCTTCTCCTGCACCGTGCCCTGCCGCTCAAGGAGCGCGCTCATCTCTTCGTCCGACATCGGCTCCGCGAACTTGTTGTTGATCTCGTCGAACTCCTGTAAGAGATTGACGATCTCATGGACGGCTTCTTCGACCACTTCGCGCACGGTCTTGGTTTCGTCCAGGCGCGGCTCCTGTTCCAGGAGGCCGACCGTGTAGCCGGACGAAAAGACGACCTCGCCGTTGATCTCTTTGTCCACGCCCGCGATGACGCGCAGCAGTGAGCTTTTACCGGAGCCGTTCAAACCGAGCACGCCGATCTTCGCGCCGTAGAAGAATGA
>JAFBAJ010000048.1 GCA_019247865.1 Acidobacteriota bacterium | reverse complement strand
GGATTGTTCTCCAGCGAGATCGAGCCGCCCGCGAACGGCGGGCCGAACTCTTTGGTCGGATACTCGCGCCACGTCTTGAACATCTGTTCGAGCGCGTAGTAGATAAAGCCGAAGCCGAAGCCCGCGATGATGGTCTTGCCGCCGGTCGTCGCTTCGTCAACCGTGATGGCCGCGCCTTTGCCCTTCTGCTGGACTGCGCCCTGCGCCGCCGCCGCGCGCGATTCGTCCGAAGCTCCGGCCTTGAGGACCTCTGCGCAGGCAGTCCCTTCAGGATACTTGAGGATGCCGTGCTGCTCGACGATGAGCGCGCGCCGCAGTGGAATCATCATCAGAATGCCGAGCAGTCCGCCCAGCACCGAGACGAGCATCACGCGCGTGAACTCCAGGTCGAAGCCGAGGATCATGATCGCCGGCATCGTCACGCCGATGCCGAACGCGATCGATTCACCGGCCGAGCCCGCGGTCTGGACGATATTGTTCTCCAGGATCGTCGCATCCCTTAACCCGAGCTTCGAGAGCACGCGGAAGAGCGTGATGGAAATCACGGCGACCGGAATCGAAGCGCTCACCGTGAGGCCGACCTTCAGCACCAGATAGAGTGACGAAGCGCCGAACACGATGCCGAGCAGCGTGCCCACAATGAGCGGCAGCGGCGTCAGCTCGCGCAGCCGCACGCTGTCTGGAATATAGGGGCGAAAGACAGCCAGATACGGATTGCTCGGTTTAGCTCCAACGATGTCCGGATATTCGTTGGTAGCCGCGATGTCTGGCTTCTCAACGGTTTCAATCGCCATCAGAAGTGACCTCCGACATTTATTGTTCAGAAAGCGGGGAGTGCTAAGGGATTTATCGCAGCCATACTTTACCCGCAACGGCGCGGTAGAGCAAGCTTCTATTCGAAAAAAGTCTCACGCCAGGACGCCAGGACGCCAAGAAAAGCTCAATCGGTTTTCCTTTGCGTCTTTGCGCCCTGGCGTGAGATTCTTTCGTGAGCCTATGAACTGAACACGTAGGAGTTTTATATGCGAATGCACAGACCGGCGCTGCTGTCTCTGGCCCTCTCGCTGCTCTTCCTCGTCTCGGCCCGCGCCGCCGTCGTGCCCGCGCCCGAAGAGGTGCTCGGCTTTCGTCCCGGCGATGATCGAAAACTGGCGAGCTGGCAGCAGGTCCTGGACTACTTCAAAAAGCTCGATGCGGCTTCAGACCGCGTGCGGTTCGAGGAGCTGGGCAAGTCGACGATGGGCAGGCCGTTCGTCCTGGCGACCATCAGCGCGCCCGAAAATCTGGCGCGGCTCGAAGAGTACAGGCAGATTCAGGCGCAGCTCGCAGACCCGCGCCTCCTGGGCCGGGACGCGGAGCGCAAGGCCGCGCGGCTCATCGCACGCGGCAAGACCATCGTCCTCATCACCTGCGGCGTGCACTCCGACGAGGTCGGCTCTTATCTTTCATCCATGCTCATCGCGCACCGCCTCGCCTCTTCCGACGATGCACAGGTGCGGAAAATTCTGAGCGAGACCATCGTGCTCCTCGTCCCTTCGCTCAATCCTGACGGCGTGGACATCATCAAGGACTGGTACGACCAGACACTCGGCACGCCTTACGAAGGGACGGAGCCGCCGTTGCTCTATCACAAATACGTCGGGCACGACGACAACCGCGACTGGTACGCCTTCACGCAGGCCGAGACGCAGCTCACCGTCGAGAATATCCACAACGCGTGGCACCCGCAGATCGTCCACGACATACATCAACAGGGAGAGTACGGCGCGCGCCTCTTCCTGCCGCCCTACATGGAGCCGGTCGAGCCGAACGTGCCGAAGCAAATTGTCGAAGGCTACACGGAGCTGGGAAATTCCATCGCCGCAGAGCTGCGCGCGTCGGGCTTCAAAGGCATCACGACCGACACGACCTACGACGCGTGGACGCCCGCGCGCGCCTACTCGCATTATCACGGCGGCGTACGCATTCTTTCAGAGACAGCGTCATGCAAACTCGCCACGCCCGTCACCATTAAATTTGAAGAGCTGCGCGGCTCCATCGGCTACGACGCGCGGAAAGAGACGGACAAGTTCAAGCCGCTCTGGCCGGGCGGCGAGTGGCATTTGAGAGACATCACCAGCTACATGACAGCGGCGGCCTTCGCGCTCCTTCGCCACGCCGCCGGCCATCGCGCCGAATGGCTCCAACGCTTCTACTCAATCGGCAAAGACGCCGTGCGTCCGCGCCGACGGGGCGAGTTGTCTGGTTTTCTGTTGCCACCTAAAGTAGCGCGAGTCCGGAACGTCGGCGGCGTTCTGCGCACAGTCGAAGTCGTTGCCACGAGTGACGATGGTCGAGAGCGGCTAATCAATATACTGAGGAGCGGTGGGGTAGAAGTACAGGACATCTCCCGGATCAAAGTAGACGGGAAATATAGAGATGAAGTCGCGTCCCTGATACGAATGGATCAGCCTTACGGGAATTTCGCGAAGGCTCTTCTGGAGGCGCAACACTATCCTGACCTGCGAGATCAGAACGGCAATCCACAACAGCCTTACGACGTGACGGCGCACACTTTGTCGCTCTTAATGGGAGTCACTTTCCAGCCGGTTTATGCCCCGTTCGAGTACGACTTTTACGGCGCCGTGCCATACATGGGCTTCGTCGTGGAGGGCGTGGACAAGTATCCGGCCAAACTTGGCGTGTATAAATCTCATGTTCCTGCTATTGATGAAGGCTGGACGCAGTGGGTTCTCGATCATCACCCGATAAGGATGATGCCGTGGTTGCCTGAGGCTAAGATGCCGGGTTATGGGAGCACCAATTACAGCTTGATCGAAGATGCAGATGTGTCTGCGGGCAATCTGCGCGCGAAGTACAATGCGA
>JAFBAJ010000235.1 GCA_019247865.1 Acidobacteriota bacterium | reverse complement strand
CTGCGGGCGGCTCCGGATCGTCTTCCGATTTCGTCAGACGGTTAATCAACATCTGCTGCCCGAAGCCGACGATGTTGCCGACGAGCCAATAGACCAGAAGACCCGCAGGCGCGCTCCAGAGAATATAGAGCATAAAGAGCGGCATGCCCACCGCCATCATCTTGCGTTGCAGCGGATCGGCCTGCGGCGCAGGCGTGATGAGTTGCAGAACGATCATCGAAGCCGCCATCAGGATCGGCAGCATGTGGATCATGTACGGCTCGGCGGCAGACAAATCCGGAATCCACAGGAACGAAGCCTGACGAAAATCTATCGAGATCGTAATCGCGCGATAGAGCGCGAAGAGGAACGGCATCTGAATCAGCAGCGGAAGACAGCCGCCGAGTGGGTTGCCCTCTTTCATCAAACGCAGCTGCTCCATCTGAAGCTCTTTCAGACGCGGGTCGTTCTGCTTCATCCCCTTGATCTTCTCTTGCAGCTCCTTCATCCGCGGCGCGAGCTTCTGCGCCTTCTTCATAGACTTGGACGAGCGCCACTTGAGCGGGAAGAAGAGCGAGTAGATCACGATCGTGAAGAGAATGATGGAGAGGCCGTAACTGCCCGTGAGCTTATATAAAAACTTGATCGACTTGAGAATCGGGACGGCCAGGGGACGCGATAAGGTGCTGAACAGACCATAGTCAATCGACTGCTCCAGATCGAGCTGACGACCCACCACCTGCCCGATGCTCTGGCTCGCATCTGTCAGGAAATAATGGTCTTTCGGCCCCACATAAAGCTCCGTCCGGGAGCCGTCGGCGTTGATCGGCACGTAAGCGTTGAGGAGATAACGCTCCTCTTTTTTTCCGTCCGCCTCGTGCTCGTAACGCGTCGTGTGATATTCGAGCCCTTTCGTACGGCTCGACGGCACGGCGATCATCGCAAAGTATGTGTCGCCGACTCCGGCCCAATCAACTTTGCCGTTGAGGTTGTAATTGTCAGGGCCTTCCGCACGCTTGGACTTGAAGATCCAGCCCTCTTCATCATTATGAATCGTCGGGCCGAGCAGGCGATGCGTCTTGCTGTCAACGACAGAGATGCCTTCGGGCGCGACCGAGTAGAAGCTGTAATGCTTCACGCCCTGATCGCCGATGCTGGGGCCGATGACGAGCCTGGTTTGCGGGACGGTCTGGCCGCCGCGCGTGAGCTTGACCTCAACGCCGACATCGTAGCGATCCGCGTTGAAAGTGATCGCCTTGACCACGTCGAGTCCGGTGCTGTCATCATGCAGGACGAACTCCACGCGCTTTGTGCCGGATGGCAGATCGAGCGTCGCCTGGCTCGCGTCACCCTCGACTCCGTTGAGCGTGTAGTTTCTGGAAGCGAGCAGATCGTCCACGGTCTTATCGCCCGTCACCAGACGCAGCGGAGCTTCGCGCGGCTCGCGCTTCAAGCCTTCCTGCGAGATCAGTTGCAACGGCTCGCGCTGCTCTTTGGTTCCGGCGACGGAATAGAGCGGACGATACTCGTCTCCATCCTTCGCAGCCTTCACGATCCAGCTCGTCGCTATCGCTCCGTGATTATCCAACGTCGCCTCATAGAGCGGCGTCCTGATGACCAAAGTCCTCGGCGGCGCGGCGTCGGAAACAGTGGAAGCCGTTTGCGTCTGCGGAGTCGCAGGCGAAGTGGCGGGCGATGACTGTGATGCCTGTGCGGATGATGAAGGCGACGCAGCGGGCTGCTGCTGCGCGGTCGCGGTGTTGCTGTTATTCTGTTTGGCAGTTGGCGGCGGGAAAAAATAGTTCCACCCGAATAAGATCACCGTCGAGATGACAAGGGCGAGAATAATTCTCTTCTGTTGCATTTGAATCCTATTAAACTATCAAGCCACTCTGGAACGAACTATCAACGCGCTGAATATATTTTATCAAATCAATTGACAGGGTCATAACCGCCCGGATGAAATGGATGACAACGCAGGAGCCTGCGCGCTCCCATCCAGGAGCCGCGCACAGCTCCGTATCGCTCGATGGCTTCGCGCGCATATTCCGAACAGGTCGGAACAAAGCGACACGAAGGCGGAAGCCAGGGTGAGATGGCTGCTTTATAAAACTTCAGGAGCCAGACCAGAATTGATCTCACCGCTTTTACTTCCCATCCACATTAAGGCCGCTCGCCTCATCACGCGCGACGCGTGCGATGAGTCCCTGAAACTCTTCGAGCGGCACGTTCAGCTTCACTTCCAGCAGAGCGCGCTTGGCGTTGAACACCCAGTCGTACTTTAGATGGAGAGTGTCGAGCGCGGAATGGCTGAGACGAAACATCTCGCGCAGAAGGCGCTTCGCACGATTGCGCTCCACCGCCTGCCCCGTCGCCTTGCGCGAAGCAGTGATGCCCAGCCTGTGATGCGCCAGTTCGTTGTGACAAACAAAGGCCGTCATCGAACGCCCATCGTATCGTTTGCCGTGCGCATAAACGTGGCGGAACTCGCCGGAAGCGCGCAGATGCGTGTGCTTGGACAAAGACCGAATCAGAATTAGTAATGCGAGGGAGTCAGGCGTTTGCGCCCCTTTGCGCGGCGTCGCTTCAGGACGAGGCGACCATTCTTGGTCGCCATCCGCGCGCGAAATCCGTGCGTCTTTGCGCGCCGGCGATTGTTGGGTTGAAAAGTGCGTTTCGACATAGTTATTTATTCTCCACTCAAAAGAAAAGAGTAAGACTAACTGCGCGAGCAATTTCTGTCAAGAAACCAGCGCCTGTTTCCGTGCCTTTCATCCAATTTTCTCGCTCTGAGGCGATCTGCGGCTCCGCTCTGAGCATTCAAAGTGAGTGTCCTAAAACCATTCTCTATCCGGATATTTCAGTAAAACGCCGGGAATGCCACAGATAAAAAACGATGCTTTCCGCGATTCTGAAAAAAATTTCCGAAGCCTGTGGATTTCTCTTGCTTCTGGGTTCATATTATGCTAGTCTCCGCCCCGTTTCGGACGTTAATTATCCCCGTAAGTGGTTGATAAATAAAAACTTAAAGCGATACTTTAAGTTCCTGGAAGTTTTCCACAACCCTGTGGAAAACCCTGTGGAAAACTCTCCGGCGAAACGTCCGAATTAGACCAAGCGGGTGCTTTTTCAATAGCTTCCGCCAGATTAGTCGAGAAAGAGCTTGAGTAGTTTTTGGTTAAAGCTTTGTATTAAACTAAGACGTTCTTTTGTCTCTGCTATTAACCGGTAATTTCTCCAGACGAGACAGGACGAATAAACATATGAGCACCGTCATACAGAATAGCCTCTGGACAAACATCCTGAGCGCGGTCGAGAAGAGGCTTAACCGCCAGAGCTTTGAGACCTGGTTTCGCCCGATCCAGTTTGAGGGCTGTGATGACTCGGAGCAGACGCTGCACTTGCGTGTGCCCAATCAGGTCGTCAAGGACTGGGTCAGCACCAACTATTCGGAGGTGCTCGACGAATCGCTGCAGGAGCTCAATCTGGCGGAATATCATGTGGACTGGACGGTGGAGAATACCGACACCGGCTCTCTGGAAGATCTGGCGGAGGCGGAAGATCAGGCGAACGACTTCTTCCTGACGAACCCGGTTCCCGGCAATGGAAAAAGTAAAACATCAAGTCTTTACACGCTTTTAGAGGCCGCGGAGTCCGACGGATTGACTCCCGGAGCGACCACCTTTGTCGATATAGAGCCGATTGAGCTCTCGCTTAATCCGAAATATACCTTTCAGACCTTCGTCGTCGGCTCGTGCAATCAATTCGCGCATGCGGCTTCGCTCGCGGTCGCAGAAGCGCCCGGCAAGACTTACAATCCTTTATATATTTACGGCGGCGTGGGGCTGGGCAAGACGCACCTCATGCACGCGGCCGGTCACGCGATCAAGGAGCGCAATCGACACCTGCGCCTCTCCTACATCTCCGCCGAGAAGTTCATGAACGAGCTGATTAACGCCATTCGTTACGACAAGGCGCAGACTTTCAGGGAGAAATATCGCTCGATAGATGTGCTCCTGATGGACGACATCCAGTTCATGGCCGGCAAAGAGCGCACGCAGGAGGAGTTTTTCCATACCTTTAATGCTCTGTATGACGGACAGAAACAGATCGTGATCTCGTCCGACTGCCCGCCGCGCGAGATTCCGACGCTGGAGGAGAGGCTGCACTCGCGTTTCGAGTGGGGGCTGATCGCGGACATGGAGCCGCCTGACCTTGAAACCAAGGTGGCGATCCTCAAACGCAAAGCCGATCTGGACGGCGTCATGCTGCCGGATGATGTGGCCTTCTTTATCGCCGGCAAGGTCAAGAGCAACATACGCGAGCTTGAAGGCTCGCTCGTGCGTCTGGTCGCGATCTCTTCCCTGCGCGGACTGCCGATCTCGAAGATGCTGGCGCAGGACGCGATACGCAACATCGCAGAGGACGACCAGCCAGCCGGGATCACCATCGAGCAGATTCAGCAGATCGTCGCGGCGCACTATCGCCTGCGCGTGGACGAGCTCAAATCGAAGAACAACGCGCGGCAGATAGCCGTCCCCAGACAGGTCGCCATGTACCTCTGCAAGCGGCTCACGAAACATAGTTTTCCGGAGATCGGACGCGAGTTCGGAGGCAAGCATCACACGACCGTGATCCACTCCGTAGAGAAGATCGAAGCCCTTGTTTTGAAGGATCAAAATTTCCACAGGGTCGTGAGCGACCTTATGGACAATCTTTGCAAGTAGTTAGCGGGAAAACGCCTGAAAAGTTTTCCACAGTACGGTTTTCGGTTAAGCTGTTTAGATAGAAAATTTAACTCCGAGTTTTCCACATTTCCACAGGGTAGTCGAAAAAGGGGCCTGTGGAAATGTGGAAAACTTTGTCAGGGAGCGAGTTTTCCACAGACGCCGGTAGTTTTCCACAGCGATTTCCACAGGGGCTGTGGAAAACAATTCCTTTAGTGACAACAGTAAACCGACTTTTCCACATTTCCACAGGCCCTACTACTACTACTAGATATAGATCCAAGGGTAATAAATTAGTAATAATAGTAAAAGCGTGCGCCTGAAAACGGATTCTGCACCTTATTGCATCACACTCTTAATTTCTTCCAGAAGGAGTCAATAAATGGAATTCAGTATCAGGCGAAACGCCCTCCAGAAGGAACTCGGATTTGTCCAGGGGATCGTCGAGAGAAAGAACACGATTCCTGTGCTCTCAAATATTCTGGTC
>JAFBAJ010000189.1 GCA_019247865.1 Acidobacteriota bacterium | reverse complement strand
GATCGCGGTAATCGATAAAGAGTATGCCGTGACTATAGACGACGCCAAGACCTCTTTCGATTTCACCCTCAACAGTTCCGTCCTCAGCGCGACGCTCTCGCTGGCGATGCTCCTCGTCGGGCTGCGGTATCTCTCTTTTCAAGCTTCACCTACGATCTGGCTCCCCTGGCTCTTAAAGGTCTTCGTCTTCGCCGTCATGGCGTACTGGTTCTACTTTCTGACCATCGGCCGGGCGAAGAACTGGGGGATTATGTTCAAGGGGGCGTTTGACCTGTATCGCCTGGAATTGCTCAAACGTCTGGGATACACGCGTAAGCCCGCGACCTTAGCGATGGAGAGGTTCCTCTGGAACGACATCTTCCAGCAACTGGTGTTCGGAGATTCTCCAGCCATCCCGTTAGCCCAATTCGATCTCAAGACGGTTTTCGCAATGCCCAAGCTGGATCAGGGCATGCCGTCCGGCGGTCATATGGAGACGGCGCGCGGCATTAGCGTCGCGAGCAATAATGGCAGTGTCGTCGTCACGCTCAAGATAAAAAACGTGGACACGCGTGGGCGGAAGGCGCAGGCCGTCGTCGTGATGGATACCATCCCCGAAGGATTTGCTTACCAGTGGAATTCCGCCTGGCGGTTCAACAGCGCTGACCAGATTGAAGTGTTGGGCACGAACCCGATGCAGTTCCAGATCGGCGATGTGCTGCACGGCCAAACCGCCCTCGTCCATTATCGCATCGCGCCTATGAAGAGTATCTAACCTCAAGAGATAAGGAGAAACAAAGATGCAAGAAGAAGATCCCAACACAGACCCACCACCGCCACCACCACCGGATCCTGATCGGAACGCCGACCCGTCCGAGACGGGCGGCAAGACCATTCCGCCGCCGCCGTTAGATGGTGACCCGCCCCTTGCCGGCGATGTGGGGCCAGACCCTGCCATCTGAGCTTTCAACTCACTTCTGATTTAAGCCGCTGCCGCCACGCGGGAGTAAAGAGAGATGTCTATCTTCAAGCGAACGGAGAGATTTAGTTATAGTGAGGCTCAGATTCTACGGGGTCAGGGAATCGAGAGCATGGATGATCTGTGGTTGAAGATCGGAGACCTGTCACAGGGCATCAATGGCGTCACGGCCGGCACGACCATCACGCCTGCCCGGATGGTCAGGGTTCTCGCTGCTCAAGGGGAGCGAAATACTCCGCTTCCCGATGGTCCGGAATATTGGAAGCGAATTAAGTATTGGCTCAAACAACTCCGGGCCTGGCTCAAGAGATGCCGGCTGTGGCTGAATAAACACTCTGTTGATTGGGGAGCGATTTTACTCTTCGTCACCCTGTGGCTTTTCATCTCTTATACGCTCCGCCAGCATCAGGCAGCAATCATCGCGCCCTCCGAGCTGCGGGCAGGGCACAAACTGGAGCGGAAGGATCTCGTCGTCGCCAAAGTCTCTCCGGGCAAGGATTATTTCACAGACCCCGGAGAACTGGACGGACTTATCATCTCAAAAGACCTTCCGGCGGGGAGGCCCGTGCAATTCCAGGATGTTTTACGATTACAGCTCGTGGCGACGAAGGAGTTGCCTCCCGGAACAGTCATCACAAACGATAACAGCTCTCCGGCGTGGTCAACCTACCAGCAGGGTGCCTTAATCAGTCCGGGAGAAGCGCATGAGCTGAAAGTGTATCGCGAGGTCAAAGCCGGAGAAGTGCTCCTCTCAAAATTCACAGGTCGTTAGAGACATCCTCCCTCGCTGCGGCCATCCGCTTTGGGCAGTTCGATGATGAAAGTTGAGCCTTCGCCGGGCGTGGATTGGACGGTCGCTTCGCCGTCGTGTGCGCGGGCGAGGTGTTTGACGATGGCGAGGCCGAGGCCCGTCCCGCCCATCTCGCGCGAGCGTGCGCGGTCAATGCGATAGAAGCGCTCGAAGATGCGCTCGATGTGCTCCGGGCTGATGCCGTCGCCTGTGTCCGTGATGCTGATGCGGTCGCTGCCCGCGTTCGCTTCGTGCCGGATCGTGACCCGGCCGCCCTCGCGGTTGAACTTGATGGCGTTGTCCAAAAGGTTCGTCAACATCTGTTCGAGCCGTCGCGCGTCCGCGTAGACCTGCGCGCCGTTCTCGATCTCGTTGTGCAAGGTCACGCGCCGCTCCGCCGCGCGCGAGGCGAGCGCGGTCGTGATGTCTTCGATGACGCTCGCGAGGCGGACGGCGCGCGGCTCGACCGTGACGATGCCGGCCTCGATGGATGACAGCTCCAGGATGTCGTCGATCAGGTTGTGCATCCGCTCTGCGTTCTTGCGAATCACGTTGAGGAAGCGGCGATTGTGCTCGGCGTCCTCCATCGCGCCGTCTTCGAGCGTCTCGACGAAAGCGATGATGGCGGTGAGCGGCGTCCGCAGCTCGTGCGAGACGTTCGAGAGAAATTCCTGCCGCACGCGTTCCAGACGTTCGAGCTGTGTGATGTCGAAGAAGACGCCGATGGCCCCGCGGGCGCGCCCCGCGCCGGCAAAGCGCAGAGGGGCGACTCCCAGATCGAAGATGCGCCGGTCGCCGCGACGCATCTCGACCTTGACCTCTGCGCGCTCGCCCTCTTCGAGCGCGGCGCGAAACACATCGTGAATCGCAGGGTTGCGCGTAAGCTCGGTCAGCCGCCGCTCTTCGAGCTTGCCTTCGACGCCCGCGAAGATGTTGCGCGCAGCAGAGTTCGAAGAGATGACGCGCATCTCGGAATCCACGATCAGGACGCCCTCGCGCATGCTGTTCATCGTCGCGTCGAGCAGCGCGCTCGGCGAGACTGCGTCATTCTTATTTAAGCTTTCGGGAACGGTTGCAGCCGCCGTCGGCTGCTGAGCTGTTTTATTGGAAGCGAGCAGACGCGTGAGTCCTGCTGCGACGAGCGCCGCGCAGGTAGCGAAGAGGGCCGCGAGCGGATTCCACCACGCGACGGCCGCGAGCGCCGCGAGCGAGACAAGGCACAGGAGCAACGCAACTATCCGACGGCCAGACACGATTCATCCTTCCGACTTTATCCTTCGGCCCTGCCTTTAGCGCCCGCGAAGCGATAGCCGACGCCGACCACCGTCTCGATGGCGTCGCCGCACTTGTCGAGCTTCTGCCGCAGGCGGCGGATATGTACGTCGAGCGTGCGCGTGTCGCCGAAATATTGATAGCCCCAGACGTGATCGAGGAGCTGCTGGCGCGTCGCGACGCGTCCGGCGCTCTTGGCTAAGACGGAGAGCAGCGCGAACTCCTTGCGCGTCAGCCTGACGCTCGTCCCGTCGCAGACGACGCGCATGTCCGCGAAATCGATCTGGAGATGCTCGTCTTCATAACGCGCGACGCTGTTTTCGTCAACGCGGCGGAGGACTGCGCGGACGCGCGCCATCAGCTCGCGCACCGAAAAGGGCTTGGTGATGTAATCGTCCGCGCCCAATTCGAGCCCGGCGACGCGCTCCCCTTCCGAGACGCGCGCGGTGAGCATGATGATCGGCGTGCGCCGCGTGGCCGGTTCGCGCCGCAGGCGACGACACAATTCCGTGCCGCTCATGCCCGGCAGCATGAGGTCTAAGATAATCAGCGCGGGCGGCCCCGCCTGCGCATCCAGCGCCGCCTGTAAGCCCTTCTCGCCCGTCTCGGCGATGCGCGTCTTGAGGCCGTCGCGCTCAAGGTTATAACGCAGGCTCTCGGCAATGTCAGCGTCGTCTTCAACTATCAGAACTGGTGCAGCCATATTTAGTTACTGTGTTTGATGAACGCGGCTTCCGTCATGTAGACCGTCAGC
>JAFBAJ010000186.1 GCA_019247865.1 Acidobacteriota bacterium | reverse complement strand
GGCGGTTGCACGCAGCACCAAGCGCGTCAACTCTGCGTCGCCGGTGATGACCGCCAGGATCAGCGCCGTGCGGCCGTCCGCCGTGCGCACGTTGGCGTCGGCTCCATGCTCTATGAGCAGCGCGACCATCTCCGCCTTGCCCTTCACCACCGCATACATCAGGAGCGTGTTCCCGGTGCTCGTGCGATGGCCCGCGTCCGCGCCCTTCGCCAGAGCCTCCCGCGCCGCCGCGACATCGCCCTTCGAGATGGCCTCGGTCAGCAGCTTGAGCGGATTCTCGCCCTCCTGTGCGTGTGCGCGCGTGAGACAGAGAGCCGCGCCGAGGCAGAGCAGCAGGCACAGCCAGAGCCGCAGGTGAAATAATTTTCTGAACATTAAAGTGATGTGTGCGGCAGCTATTTTAATTTTGATGAAGCGTTAGCGCCCGCGTAACGCAGCGTGACCGTAATCATCAGCGGGTTGCCGGGTTTCGCCGCGACGCGATAGATGGTCTGCGGCGCGGGGTCGTCCTGATCGAGTAGGCGCGAGCCGTCCGCCGCGGCGGCCTTCTCCTCTTTCGTCCAGACCTGGCCGGAGCCTCCGATCAGCTCGAAGCGCTCTGGCTCAGTCCGCCACTCGCGCTCCCACGCGGCCACCTTCGCCTCGTCGAGCTTGAGCGCCTTGCGCCCCAGCGGCGGCACGTCGAGCGGCTGCGGCGAGACGAGAATGGTCAGGACTTCCGCGACCTGATCCACGCGGCTCGGCTTGAGGACGAACGCGGGTTCGTTCTGCGCGGGGATGTCTATCAGCACGCCCGCGCGCACGCGGTTGTCGCCGCCGCGCGTGCGCTGCGTCGGAAAGATGAGATACGGCGCGCTCATCGTGCCGTCCGCGTACAGCTCGCGGTCGATCACGTAGAGATAACCTGCGCGCGGCGATTCGATGCTGAGGCGCACCTTGTCATTGACCTTGAGCGGCGCGTCGGCCTCCATCCGCACGGGCGTCAGCTCGACGCGCGCGTCCGACTCCTCTTCCTGTTCGAGGATGCGCGTCTCCTTCTCGTCCTTCGCGGTCGCAGGGCGCAGCTTCCAGAGCGTGATGCCGACCTGCGCCAGCTCCGTCTCTTTCGTCTGCGCCGGTTTCGGCGTCTTCCGCGCGTAACGTCGTTTGGCCGCCGGTTTGGACTTTCCGGCCGCGCTCTTTTTGGGTCTCGACTCCGCGTAATCGAAAAAGATCTGCCGCTCTTCATCCTGCTGCCCGGCCGACGGCTTGATGGACTTCTGCGCGAACGCAGCGACGAAGAGGAGCGCACATGCAGCAAAAGGTAAAAAAGCCCTGACGAGATTCGTTCGTGTCAACATAGCTTCACTCTAAAAAGAAGTTTCCCGCCAAGACGCAAAGACGCAAAGGAAAACGGCCTGTCTTTCTTTGCGCTTTGCGCTTTTGCGGGAGATGCTTTCAATGATGTTCCAGCTCGACGAGATTGACCAGCACGTCGCCGTTGGCTTTGACGATGGTGCGCTTCCGGTCCTTCTCGAACGAAGGTTTGGGCGCGGCGTGCTCATTGAAAAAGTCCTGTAGCGCTTGGGCCTGCATCGAGTTTGTGATGACGCCTTTGTCCTGCGGGTTGGCAACGCCCTTCACGTTCTCCAGTTCGGGCACAGGCTCTTTCGCCCAGATCATCCACATCTTTTCCGTGCCCGCCTCCTGGTCGAAAAAATATCCACGCCCCTGACGCGGCGGGCTTTCGACGCGTTGATTCGCGGCGACCTGCGCCGAGCCGCCGTCGAGCGGGTACAGGACGTTGTAGCTCGGCAAGCCGTTGCGCGGCTCAGGCCCTTCGTTGATGACGTAGAGATAGCCGCTCTGCGGGCTTTCGATGTTCATCCAGAACTGCCAACCGTTCTCAAAAATCTCCTGCCCAGAAGTTTCAAAGGGCTCCTGATAGGGCTTGTTGTCACGCATCTTGCGCACCGTGAGCGAATAGCTGAGCTGGCGTCCCGTCGTGTTGACCGGCACGGCCGCCGGATTTTGCTCAGCGGGCGCGGGAGTCTTCTTCGAGCGGAAAGCGAAATAGACCGTGCCGATGATGAAGACCAGCGCGAACGTGCCGAGCGCGAGCATGAGCGGGCTCATCCTGCGCGCGGGCTGAACGGAAGGCTGAACAGCATGCCCTTCATCAACGCGCGGCGGCGTCGGCAACGCCGTCGGACGCGCCTCTGTCCGCACGGTCGGCAACGCCGGATCGGAGAGCCTGTTTGAGATGGAAGCGTCCAGCACGTCCGCGTCCGAGGTCAAAGCCTTCGCCAGCTCGTCTCCGAACTCGCGCGCGCTCTGATAACGCTCCTTAGGATTAAAAGCCAGGGCTTTGAGAATCACGTTCTGCGCGGCGGCGTTGAGGCTCGGACGCAAGTCCGACGGCTGGACGCGCACGCCCGCGCGCTGCATCTCCAGGAGCTGAAACGCGGAGTCCGGATTGAACGGCCTGCGGCCCGTCAGCAGCTCGTGCGCGATGACGCCGAGCGCGTACACGTCGCTCGCGGTCGAGACGGGCCTGGCGCTCAACTGTTCGGGAGCCATGTAGAGAATCGTGCCGACGGTCGCGGCCGTGACCGTCTCCGGCGCGACGAGCGAGTCTTTGATCTTGGCGATGCCGAAGTCGATGATCTTGCTCTGCTCCTCGCCGTCGCTGTGCGTCTGCACCATGATGTTTTCGGGCTTGAGGTCGCGGTGCAGGATGCCCTTCTCATGCGCGGCGGCGAGGGCACGCCCGATCTGCTGCATGTGTGACGCGGCGCGCTCCAGCTCGATGCCCTCGACGCGCATGATGGAGCGCAGGGGAACGCCCTCGACGTACTGCATGACGAGAAAGGGCTTGCCGTCCGGGAGCGCGCCCGCGTCGAGCACGCCGACGATGCCCGGATGCTCGATGCGCGAAAGGGCTTCGATCTCCTGCTGGAACTTGCGGCGCACCCATTCGTTCTGCTGCGATTCTTCGAGCAGGATTTTGACGACGACGCGTTTCGACAGGAGCTGCTGGTCGCGCGCCAGATACACGACGCCGATGCCGCCGCGCCCCAGCTCCTTCTCGATCACGTAGCGACCGTTGATCGTCGTCCCGACGCCGAGGCCGCTCGCCGCCACCGTCTCCATATTCAGCGCCGAGTCTGTCGCACGCGGCTCGTCAAACACAGTCTCGCTGTTGTGATCGTTCTCGATGGTCATAAGAAAACAATCTCACGCAAAGGCGCAAA
>JAFBAJ010000083.1 GCA_019247865.1 Acidobacteriota bacterium | reverse complement strand
TGTCGCCGGTGATGACTGCGACCCGGCCGTCCAGAAACTTATTGCTCTTCATCCCACTCTTCGCGCGGCTCGACCTTGATCTCGTCGAACATGTCCTGGCGGCGGAGCGCTTCGGCGACGCCTTTGGCCTTGTGTTCGGTGAGCGGGTGTTCGGGGTCGACGCTGGCGATCTCGAAGAGACGTTCGTCGAGCATCACGACGCCGAGCATCCCGAGCGCGACGCCGGGCGTGACCTCTATGTCGCCCATGTTGTGAATGCGAAAGTGGCCGGTCTGCTCGACCCAGTCTTCGATGAACGGGTCGCGCAGGGCATGCTCGGCTTCAGCTTCGGAGAGATATGCGCCTTCGACGATGAGACAATATTCGCGTCCGGTACTGGTCTTCATAGTCCTCAAACATGAACAGCACTTAGGATGACGGTACGCAAAATCGTGCTCACTTTAGCATTAAAGCAATTTCACGCAAAGGCGCAGAGGAAAAACTAAAGCACGCACAGAAGTTGAGCCTTCTGTGTGTGCTTTCGTCTTACCTTCGAGCCTTTGCGCGAAATAGTTTTTAGTAAGCCTTCGCGTACTGCTCGTTGAGCGTCTCGCGGAGGCGGTCGAAGTAGCCGTCGAACGTCACGAAGCCGGTCGTGCCCTGAAAGAAGGCCTTGCCGCCCGTCTCGTCCGAGAGACGATTGAGCGAGCTCTGGCCGTAACCTGCGGCCGTCCGGTTCCGGCTCGTCAACCCTTCTTCCGAAGGCGCGTAGAACGAATAGACAGCCACGTTGCGCCGGTTGGCTTCCTTAATCGCACGCTTGAGGTCGAGCGTGTTCCCGGCCGAAGTCGCGTCGAAACCGCGCGACGTATCGAGGCCGTCCGAGATAAGCAGCATCGCGTTGCGGTTCTTGCCGTTTTCGTCAAAGCGGCGCAGCGCCTCTATCACTTCGATGTAAGGATTAAAGGCCGACGCGGATTCGCTCGCGCGCGGGATGCGCAAAGAGTTCGCGGCTTTGTCCAGATCGCTCGTGAACTGCTGGCGCACCTGCAAGGAGCCGGTCGTGATGTATGCCACCATCACACGCGAGCCTGCGGGCAGCGAGCGGATGAAATCTTTCGTCACGCCCAGCTCGTTGCCGACGCGCGATTCCAAATCGTCCTGAATAATGACGGCTAAGTTCAAAGGCTCTTCGACAGCGGCCTTCGCATTTCTCCGGTTATCGCTCGCAGCCTTCGTACGGGTGGGTACGATCAGCACTGCGGCGAAGATGACGGCCATCAAAACCGCCAGAATACTACGTGTCCTCGACATGATTTCCTTCTCTCCCCGTCTCCGCCCTGCGGAGACAATTTTCAATATCATTGCTTAATCAAAGCGCACGCCTCATGCCTGCTAAGGAGGCAGAGGAGACGAGGTTTTCGCGCACTTTTAAGATGCCTCAGAGGCCCGGAAGGTGGCCTCTGTTTTATGGCGGGCAGATGATGATTTGATTGTGCAGAGAAGGCCGTGCCGGCGCTCTCATTTGGGCTTGTGAAGCGAGCAGACGCCGTCGGCATCGCAGGGCGGCGGGACGCCGAAGAGCGTGTATCGCCGCCGCGCGAGCCAGCCGTAAAAAAGGGGGCCGAGCCGCGTCATCGGCCAGAGGGACATCAGCGGAGTGAGCACGCGCCAGCCCGGCAGCACGCGCAGGACTTCGACCCACGCGGCGTATCCGCCCGACCAGCGCCCCTCTGCGTCGCGCACGTGCATCTCTTCATTCATCTCCGCGAAAGTACGCGGCGCGGCGCGCTCCAGAACTTCCGGGTCGCGGAAGTTGAGCCACTCCAGGCGATGTCGGCGGTCAAACGGCTCGACCTTCGCACGCATCCACTGACACAAAGGGCACTCGCCGTCCGTGTAAACTTCCAGCCGTTTTTCAGTCGCGCTCATCTAAGCTCATTATATGCCTTTCTGTTATAGTTTAGTAAAACCGCAGCGCCTGTGTGCATCGTAATTATCAGCGGGAGGATTTGGGATGTTAATCAAAAAGGCGGAAATAAAATCGAGCGAGATCACGGACAAGGAAACCTACCTGAATCGCCGCAACTTCATGCGCGGGGCGGCGCTCGTGGCGACGACCGCCGCCACTGGCCTGCTCTATCGCGGCCTCAACTCGCCGCCGCCCGTGACGCGCGAGGGCGAGAAGATCGCCAACATCGTCAGGCCCGCGCCGGACGGGTCCGGCTTTTCGACCGACGAGGCGAAGACCCCTTTTAAGAGCATCACCAACTACAACAACTTCTACGAATTCTCGACCGACAAGGGGGGCGTCGCGGGGCGCGCGCAGGGCTTCGTGACGAAGCCGTGGCAGGTCTCGGTCGAAGGTTTAGTGAACAAGCCTAAGGTCTATGATCTGGACGAGCTGATTAAGCTCATGCCCCAGGAGGAGCGCATCTATCGCCTGCGCTGCGTAGAGGGCTGGTCCATGGTCATCCCGTGGGTCGGCTTTCCGCTGGCAGAGCTTTTGAAACAGGTCGAGCCGACGACGCAGGCACGCTATGTCGCTTTCGAGACGCTGTATGATCCTAAGCGAATGCCGAACCAGCGGACGGGCGTCCTCGACTGGCCTTACGTCGAAGGGCTCCGGCTCGATGAAGCGATGCATCCGCTGACCATCCTGGCGACGGGCTTGTACGGCGAGGTCCTGCCGCCGCAGGACGGCGCTCCGATTCGCCTCGTCGTGCCGTGGAAGTACGGTTTTAAGAGCATCAAGTCGGTCGTCAAGATCAAGCTCGTCACGGAGCAGCCTCCGACCACCTGGAACATACAAGCGCCGGACGAGTACGGCTTCTACTCGAACGTCAACCCGAACGTGGATCACCCGCGCTGGAGCCAGGCCGACGAGCGGCGCATCGGCGACCTCGGCCGACGCCCGACGCTGATGTTCAACGGCTACGCCGAACAGGTCGCGCAGCTCTATACGGGGATGGATCTCAGAACCAATTTTTAAGGCTGATGAAAGACACCAAATTTTCCAAAGTCCTG
>JAFBAJ010000007.1 GCA_019247865.1 Acidobacteriota bacterium | reverse complement strand
TCATCGTAGTCTGCGGGTTGTGGCATATCTAAACTTGCGCCAAAGACCGCTGTCCGCAGGCTATTGGTCGAGCTTTGCAGGATATACCAGCCTCCCTCATTCGGTCTGTACACTGCCACATCCGCTTTACCATCGCCGTCGAAGTCTGCGGGGAAAGGCCGATCATTGGAGTTGCCCCAGACCTGAGAGCGCAAAGTGTTGTCGGAGCTTTGGAGAATGTAGAAGACGCTGGGCGAGCCTGAGCGAAAGACAGCGATGTCGGTTTTGCCGTCGCCGTCGTAATCGGCCGGATCCCAGTCGTCTCCCGGGATGCCCCAATGTTGTGCGCGCAGCGCGCCATTGCTGCTTTGCTGGATATACCAGTTGGCATCCAGCGGGCGGAAGACGCCGATGTCAGCTTTGCCGTCGCCGTCGAAATCGAACGGCGTCCGGCGCGCAGTGCGCTGGATGCCGGTCACGACGAGAGCGTAATCAGCATCCATCGCGGCCGTTTCCGTGTGGCTGTCCTGCACGATCTCGCTGGCGATGACCTGCACCGTCCAGGTTCCGGCTTCGGGGTTCTGGACGAACACGTTCTCGACCGTGTCGATCGTGTTCGCCGCGCCGCCCGGAGTTGACCAGAGGCTCGTCCCGGACAGTCCTGCGTTGCCCCAGTAGACGACGTTCGACGGCGAAGTCACTTTGAGGGTCAGGTCGTTGATGCGGTGCTGCGCGGAGGCCGGATTGCCCATCGGGTCTGCGAAGACCAGCGTCGCCTTCAAGGGGTCTGTGCTTCCCGAAGGCACGGTCAAAGAGTAGCTCCGGCTGCCCATGTTCGTGAGCACATCCGTCTCATTCACATAGAACATCTTGTTGCGCATGTTGTAGAGGTTCTGGAGGTCGGGTCTGCCCCAGCCCTGCCGGACGCGCGTCAGATCCGCGCTCACGCCGACCGGGTTCCACTGGTGGGCTGTGTTAATCATGATCGCTTTCGCGGTCGTCATGTGCGGGCGGCTGTCGAAGACGGTCGCGCCCGGCGTGTTGCCGAAAAGCCCGTTGTGCCACATCTGGAAGAAGATGCCGAAGTGCCCGGCCACAATCGGCGTCGCCGCGCTCGTCCCGCTGAACTGGTCGTAAGCGGTCGTGCTGGTGTTGGTGGTCGTGAAGACCGAATCGTAATAATGTGCGAGGTCGGGCTTGATGCGGCCGTCCGCAGCCGGGCCGGTGCTCGCGCCGCTCGTCCAGCGATCATCCGATTCGTCCGCCGTATTGAAGTGCTTGACGCCGCCGATGGAGACGATGTTCTTGGCCCACGCCTGCGGGCGCGAGAGCGTGCTGCCAGTGTTGCTCTGCGATTGCAGGATGACGAAATCCTTCTGGAACAGAATGTCGTCCATCTCGGCCGAGATGGTCGTGTAGGCGCTGACCTGCGCGTCGCCCCAGCTGTTGGATTGAAAGACGCAGTTGTAGGGCGCGCTGATCAGCTCCTGCGTGTGCGTGTAGCGGTTCGTGAGGCTCAGGTACGAAGCGAAGATCTTCTGCGCGGCCGGAAGCATACCGCGTCCCGCCGCATTGCCTGTGCCCGTGCCGAAGACGATGCCGAAGGTGTTGCTGCCGTGGAACTGATCGCCGGAGCGCGAGCCGTGAAAGAGGACCGCGGGCGCGGCCTGAAAGTCTACGTGCGTGTCCAGAAAGTTTCCGTCCATCACTTCGGCGCGCACGCCCTGGCCGGTAAAGCCCAGCGTCGACTCGATGAAGTTCGCGCCGCCCGTCTGCCGGACGATGTCCGTCGAGCGTTCGCCCAGGCGGTCGATGAAGAGCACTTCGTTCATCTTCGACACTTCGAGGAGCTGGCTCGCGCTCAAAGTCGCTTCGATGCGAAAGCCCTGCGGGATGGTCAGGTCAACCTTGCCGCCGAGCTCGCCGATGCGCCGCGCGACGTTGTTCTCCTGTCGCTCGCCGCGCTCCAGCACCATGATGTTGTAACGCAGCGTCGGGAGGCTCAGGCTGTTCTGCGAGAGCTTGTCGACGAGGAACTCTTCGAGGCGATAGGCGGGCTGGTACACTCCGACCCAGCGGACGAAGGGCAGGCTCTCGACCTGCGCGCGCGTCGCCGCGTCCATCTTCACCAGGTAAGCGTGGTTCGCCAGGTAGGTGTAGATCGTCCCGCCGCGCTCTGTGATCGCTTTGCGAAATTCTGCGAGCGGCTGCGTGACGAACTGCACGATGTAGACGCCGTCCGCGCCGGGGGCTTCCGCACGCAGGTTCTGCGGGATCGAAGGGCTCGCCGCCGCCGGATCGAACTTGGCGTAGCGCAGGAGGATGTCATAAGAAGTCTCGTGGACGCGCGCGACCTCGTGGCCGTCGAGGCTGATCGCATAAAAAGGAGCGTACGTGCCGTCGGCCCTTTGCTCCTCCCAGAGGGCGATCCTGGCGGGCGAGCCTGAAAGCTCGATCAAACGCGCGTTCTCGATCTTATTAGACGTGCGGTAAAACGTGCCCAGCTCCGGCGTGCTCAGAGCATATTCGCCGCTGTTGTTCAGCACGGAGAGTCTTGATGACGAGGCGGAAGTCAGAGGAGACAGCGCGGTGGCTACCAGCAGCAGGACTAAGAGCACTGCGAGCCAGCCGCGACGAACAAAAGATAGTGGCATGTCTTTGATCCTTGGCAAGAAGTTTTGGTGGCAGAGACAACACATGAATTGTGCTGCCCGTTGGTCGAAAACTTTTCGGCTTAATGCGCCCGAAAGTTAAACTACATCGGAGGGCAGAGTCAACAGTGAGAAAGAATCAGTAGTGTCCTGAATTGTTTTCCTCTGCGCTTTCTCTGCGACTTCTCTGCGTCTCTGCGTTGAGATGCTGCTGCCAAGTACTCAACGCAGAGACGCAGAGTTCACGCAGAGTTCACGCAGAGAAAGCGCAGAGAGTTGAATTTAGGTCACCACCAAAGAATCTCCCGCCAGGGCGCAACGTCGCAAAGGAAACCCATTGGGCTCTTCTTTGCGACTTTGCTTCTTTGCGGGAAACTGTTTTTGGATAGCTTAGCTCTCATCGAGCAACGCGCGTGCGGCCGTGAGGGCTTCCGCCACGCGCGCGGGCGAAGTGCCGCCCGTTTGCGCTTTCGTCTTCAGAGTCTGTTCGAGCGAGAGCGCCGCGTACACGTCCTCTTCGATGAGCGGCGAGAAGGCGCGCATCTCTTCCAGTGTGAGTCCGTCCAGCTCCACGCCGCGCTCGATGGCGCGGAGCACGATGCGCCCGACCGCGTCGTGCGCCTCACGAAAAGGCAGGCCCTTCCGCGCCAGGTAATCGGCCAGCTCCGTCGCGTTCATGTAGCCCCGCGCAGCAGCCTCGCGCGCACGCTCTTCGTTGAGCGTCACGTTCCCGAGCACGGTCGCCGCCACTTCCAAAGACGCCTTGACGGTCTGCACTGTATCGAAGACGGCCTCCTTGTCCTCCTGCATGTCCTTGTTATAAGCGAGCGGCAGCCCCTTCATCACCGTCAGCAGCGCCGTCAGGTGGCCGTAGACTCTGCCCGCCTTGCCGCGCACCAGCTCCATCGAGTCCGGGTTCTTCTTCTGCGGCATGAGGCTCGAACCCGTCGCCACCGCGTCGCTCAATTCGAGCAGGCCGAACTCTGTCGTCGAGTAGAGAATGATGTCTTCCGCCAGCCGCGAGAGATGCAGCATCACGAGCGCGGACGCGGACGCGAACTCGATGCAGAAGTCCCTGTCGCTGACCGCGTCGAGACTGTTGCGCGAGATGCTTTCAAAGCCCAGCTCGCGCGCCACTGCCGCGCGGTCTATCTCATACGACGTGCCCGCCAGCGCGGCCGAGCCGAGCGGCATCACGTTGACGCGCCGCCGGACTTCCGCCATCCGCACGCGGTCGCGCTGGAGCATCTCGAAGTAAGCCAGGCACCAGTGCGCCCACAAGACCGGCTGCGCCCGTTGCAAGTGCGTGTAGCCGGGCAGCACAGCCTCTCTGTGAGCTTCGGCCAGCTCAACCAGCGCGCCCTGCGCGAGCCTGAGAGACTCTGCGACAGCATCCACTTCATCACGCAGCCAGAGCCGGAAGGCCGTCGCCACCTGATCGTTGCGGCTCCGCCCGGTGTGCAGCTTCCGACCGGCATCCCCGATGAGCTGCACCAGCCGCGCCTCTATAAACGAATGCACGTCTTCCGAAGGCAGCTCGTCAAAGTAGCTCGCGTCCGTCGCCGCGCGCTTGAGGATCGTCTGCAAACAGTTCCGTATCTGCTCTGCCTCCTGCTCGCTCAGCACGCCCGCGCGACGCAGGCCCGCGCAATGCGCCAAGCTCGCGCGCACATCGGCCTCGAACAATTTCCGGTCAAACCCGAACGACCGATTGAACGACGCGAACCCCTCGTCCGCCACGCCCTCAAAACGCCCGCCCCACAAATTTTTTGAGCCGCTCATCTGAGCCTCCATCTTACTCTCGTTCAGCTCGCTATTGACATCATAAAGTTAGCAGCATATCTTGCATCTGCAATTCCAGTTTAGCCATCCTCATCTCTAAAGGCTTTCTCGGAGGCAGGCAATCAACAACATGCAGAAAAAACCTTTTACCGTAGCTGACTATCTGTTGACCAGATTGAAGCAGCTCAACGTCACTCAAGTCTTTCAGATTCCCGGCGATTATGTAAAACACTTTAC